>CANJEY010000123.1 GCA_947472615.1 Beijerinckiaceae bacterium | reverse complement strand
TGTTCATGTCCCCATTCGCCGACTTGTAATAGACGTTGTAGTCGAAGTCCGACATTAGGATCGCCACTTTCACGGTATCCTTGTCATAGGGCGCTGGCGCGCTGGCGCCACTGAAGATGCTGCTCCATTTGGGCGACAGAGTGTACCAGGCCCATGCCGTACCGATATGTCCCGCCGTCGTGCCGTTGGCGGAAAACTGATCGATCGCCTGCGACAGCGCCGCCTTGTTGCTCGACAACGGAACCAGGATCGACGTGGTCGGAATGTTCGTCGTGCGATTCCGTTCGAGGCGCGAGATGGTCGAACTCGGGCTCAACGCACCGGAGTGCGACGCTTCGTAAGATGGGAAGAACGTACCTGCTTTCGGGGCGTCGTCCGTGAAGGCCGAAGCTCCGGTGCGCTCGACTACGCTCTTCCAGCTCCCATTCGGCGCGGCGTTCGTAACTGCCTGAAAGTATGATCCGACGTTGACGGCCGCCGAAAAAGGCACGAGCGCCACGCGCGACTTGTGCGGAGTCTGACTGTCCTTGACGACCGTATTGATGACATTCTTCGCGGCAGCCTGCATGGCCTGCAGTTTCGTCATGCCGCTCGTGCCGGATCCGCTCGTCATGGAGCTGGTGACGTCGAGCATCAGTGAGACTTCGAGATTTTTCCCAAGCCCGCCCTGTTGCGACACCGCCTGCGCCGACGCCGAGATGTCTATCTGCGAATTGCTCGACGAAAGAACGCGCATCATGGACATCGGCACCGTCGTGGTGGCCGTCATCGACACTTCGCCCTTCACGCCGTCAACAATGAGGTCTGTAATCCGGCTCGAATAGGATTTCGGCGCGGCGGCGGCGAACATCGAAGTCGCGAGTGCGCTGGCCACGTTGACATCCTTGGTGGTCTGGAGATTTCTGGCTGACGCGAGCGCCGCCGCATCAATTGCTTCCTGCAATTGCGTGCGCGCGAGATAGACGCTGCCCAGATCGACCGAAACGCCCGTGACGGCGATGATCGGAATCAACGAAAGGCTGAACAGAACGGTCGTTGCGCCTTCGCTTCGCCGCCAGAAGTTCAGCTTACGATCGGACAGCATTGTCATCTCCATTCAGGTTAGGGCGCCCCTCATGTGCGCCGCGTATCCCGCGACATCCGTTCGATCGTGGCGACGGGAGTCACCCCCTCCCGCCGCCACGGCCGAACCGGCTGCTGATCCGTGAAGGAGGGCGCATTCCTCACGGCGCAGCCCTCGACATTAATTCAGGGCGGCCGCGATGGCGCTGAACTGGTTCGACACCTTGGTGCCGACCGTGGTCACCGCGCCGATCACCACGACGCCGATGAGGCCCGCGATCAGTCCATACTCAATCGCGGTCGCGCCGCTTTCGTCCTGCAGGAAGGTGACCAATTTTTTCATGATGAGCATTCCCCTATGATGAGCCCGCGCAAAGTGTGAATGCGCATTTACGTCTTAGGCGGGGCGATTAAAGGGGTGTTGAATCATTTCAGTCGATTTGTAATCGAACCAAATATTTTAGGGCTCTTCGCGAAATCGAAGTATCCGTGGATTGCGCAATATCCAGACGCGTTTGACGCGCAAGCTCACTCAAATCAAGACGCTCGATGGTAAACGCTGTGACGCGTGAGAGCGATCGTGACGACAACAAAAGTCATCTTTGTTTCCGGAAATTCCACCGGCGCTTCCGGCGCCCTGCCGCTCGGAAGGGCGATGCCCAACAAGGCTTGACATTACATCATAATTCTCTAAATTAGATGATATGGATTTACAAAGCCTCGCTCCCAAGGCCGAAATGGCCGAAAGTTTCCTGAAGGCCCTCGCCAACCGCCATCGGCTGATGATCCTGTGCGAACTGCACAAGGGCGAACGCTCGGTGACGGCGCTGCAGGAGGCGCTGCAACTCGGCCAGTCGTCGTTGTCGCAGCATCTCGCGCGCCTGCGCGAGGACGAAATCGTGACGACGCGCCGCGAGTCGCAGACGATCTACTACTCGCTGGCGCACCCCGGCGTGACGAAAATTATCGCCGTTCTTTACGACCTCTACTGCGCCGAAGACTGCGACCCACCCGCAGGACGCAAGAAGGCAAGACGTCCATGACAATCGACCGAGTCGTAATCGCTTTCGCAGGCGCCATGATCCTCGCCAGCATCGCGCTGGCGCAATTCCTCAGTCCGTGGTGGCTGCTGCTCACCGCATTCGTCGGCCTGAATTTGTTGCAGGCCGCTTTCACGCGATTCTGCCCGCTGGCGATCATTCTGAAGCGGCTCGGCGTCGCCCCCAGCGCAGCATTCTGAACGACGACCAATCACACATCACCGAAGCAGGAGCACATCATGGCAAAGAACGTCGGCGGACTCGACAAGGCGCTGCGCATCATCATTGGCCTCGTGCTGATCGCTTACGCGATCCCGCTCGGCTTCCACGCCACCGGTTGGAACTGGGTGGGCTGGATCGGCATCGTGCCGCTGGCGACAGCGTTCCTCGGCATGTGCCCGCTCTACAGCCTGATCGGCGTCAACACCTGCGCGACGAAATAAGCGACCTTCAAAGACGGACAGAGCGGCGCGACGAAGTCGCGTCCGCTTCGAGGCCAGAGATGCGCCGAACGAGACCCAGCCGGACGAGATCGTCGACAAGATCGATTTTCTCGGCCCGGCACTCGCCCTGCGGCGGTTGTCCAGACGCCTCAAGCGTTACCCGGCACACGACCGTACGGCCCTGGACCAGCACAGCCAGCCGGCTCGCGGCGCGCTCGGCGCAGCTTTCCATCACCCCGTCGATCCGCTTGCACATGGCACCGTCGTCCGGCGGCATGACCCCCGCAAGCGTCAGAATCATGCCTTCGGCGCGCAGATGCGTCGCGTCGACAACCGCCACATCTCGAAACCGGAACGTATGTGTGCGCGGCCCCGGCGCCGTGCGATCAAGCACGATCCGCGCAGGATGCTTCGCCGCCGCGGGACGCTCGAATCGGCTCGCCTGCAACAGTTCGGCGCTGCCGGGCCAACGTTGTGGTGAGATTTTCAGCGTCTCGGACGCCGCGGGAGGCTCGGGGCGAAAGTCCGCCGCCGCCGACTGCTGAACATGCGCCGCCCGCACCGGCGACAACGCCAGATAGGCGCCGGCGACAAGCACCGGCAAAGCCCACAGGGCCATGGACAGCGACTGCACCACATGGGTGCGCGGCATGGCGCAGGGTAGACCTGACAGGGGTTCGTGGCTCAATGCCGGCTCCCGGGAAATCAGTGCAAGCATGCCCCTGCCTACAAAAAATGCGCTTAAGACAATCGATATCTATTTATATAAAATAATGCAAATATCGATGTATTAATCTTCGTGTATTGCTCAGGTCTGAAATTCATATGTGATAAATTATTAATTGCCTTAACCAGTTCATCTATCGGCAGGGATGCTATTGTCCGCCTCATCAGTCACGGTTCAGTTGATCCACAGAAATGGACCCTCATGCGTCTCCGCGTTTCCATCATGTTGCCCGCCGCCGTTATTCTCGGCGTCTCGGCGGTTCAGGCCGGCCGCATTTGGCTCGACCGTCAGATGGACGATCGCTTGCGGACGATGGCGGACGTCGCCCCTCCCCCGGCGGAATTCGGCACATTGGTCGTCGCAGCCTCCCCACTTCGCTACGGAGCCGAAATTACCCGCTCGAGCCTGAAGGAAATTCCCTGGCCGCAGCAGCAGACGCCGGCGGGCGCGTTCGCACACGTCTCGGATCTGCTCGCTGGCGCGCAAAAGCGCGTCGCCCTGTCGGCCATGGATGTGAACGAGCCTGTCCTCACCGCCAAGATCACCGGCCCCGACCAGCGCGCCAATCTCGCGGCGATCATCGAGACCGGCCTCAAGGCCATGACGGTGCGGGTGGACGATGTAGTCGGAGTCGCCGGCTTCGTGCTGCCGGGCGATCGTGTCGACGTGCTGCTGATCCGCCAGCCCGTGAAGGGCGATGCGGTGGCCGACAACATTCTCCAGAACCTGAAAGTGCTCGCCGTCGACCAGATGGTCGACGACAAGGTCGCGAAACCCACCATCGCGCGCGCCGTGACCGTGCAGGTGACGACCGAGCAGGCGCAGCGGCTGATCGTGGCGCAGACAGTTGGTTCGCTGACACTCGTTCTGCGGCCAATCGGCCAGACCGGCATCGAACCGAGCCGCCAGATCAGCGCCACCGATCTGACGCGCGAAGCAGGCGCGGCGGCGACGATCGTCACAGCCGATGCGCCCATGACAGAGCCACTCCCAGAACGCGTCACGCCATCGAACGTTACGGTCGCGGTGATCCGCAGCATGGTCCGCAAGGAATACAGCGTGCCGGCGGGAGGCGTCCGCTGATGATCGCGCTGTCGACGCTCCCACAGGCTATCGCCCATCGACGCGGGTATCGCGCCGCACTTCTTGCGTTGGCGGTCCTGGCATCGCCAGTGTCGCTGAGCGCGCCTTCGCTACAGGCTGCGGTTCGCTCCGTACGTCTCGCGGAAGGCGCGCCATCTTCCGTCAGCGTATCTGTTGGCAACACCGAAACGCTGTCCACATCGACATCGTTCGTCGATCTCGTCGTCGGCGATCCCGACATCGCAGACGCGATGCCGCTGACCGACAAATCTTTCTACATTCACGGCAAGAAGCTCGGCACCACCACGATCTCCGCCTACGATGCGCAACGCAAACTCGTCGGCGCCATAGAAGTCGAGGTGTCGTACAACACCGGCCGGCTGCGCGGCGAAATCCGCAAACGCATCCCCAATTCCAGCGTCGAGATATCGTCGATCAACGGCCGCATTCTGCTCTCAGGTTCGGTGCCGGATGCGGTGTCCATGGACAAGGCGCTGACGCTCGCGAAACAATTCGGCGCGGACGTGGTCAATTCGCTGTCGATCTCCCAGCCGCAGCAAGTGATGCTGGAAGTCCGCTTCATCGAGGCCTCGCGCAGCGCCGGCAAGGATCTGGGCCTGAACTGGAACGTGCAAAGTCGCAGCGTCGCGGCCACGCTGGGCGCAGCCGCCTCGAACGCGACGCCCTTCGGCACGATGCTGGGTCACATTCTGCAAGGCGGCACACGTGTCGACGTGCTGATCGACGCGCTCGAGCAGAAGGGTCTCGGCCGCCGCCTCGCGGAGCCCAATCTCATCGCCATGTCGGGGCAGACCGCCAGTTTTCTGGCGGGCGGCGAGTTTCCGTTTCCGGTGCAGGGCGATCAGGGACGGATCACAGTCGAGTTCAAGAAGTTCGGCGTCGGCCTGACCTTCACCCCCATGGTGCTGGCGAATGGCGTGATCAGCCTGAAGATCGAGCCGGAAGTCAGCCAAATCGACAACACCAACGTGCTGAGCGTGGGCGGCGTCACGGTGCCGAGCCTCATCGTCCGTCGCGCCAGAACGAACGTCGAACTCCGCGACGGACAAAGCTTCGCCATCGCAGGCCTGTTGCAGACGGTGAATTCGGACAACGCAAAGCAATTGCCGTGGCTCGGCGATGTTCCCGTTCTCGGAACGTTGTTTCGCAGCGCATCCTATGTGCGCAACGAAACCGATCTCGCCATCATCGTCACCCCGCATCTGGTGCGGCCGGGCCGACCCAACGAGCGAATGGCGTCGCCACTCGACGCCACGCTACCGGCGAATGACGCAGATCGGTTCCTGCTCGGCAAACAGGAAGTCACGCCCAAATTCGCCCGAACACTCTCGGGTGCGCCGCCACGCGGCCCCTATGGACACATTCTCGATCTTCCACAGAGGCGCTAATGAAAGCCCAAACACCCCTGACGTGGACTCTGGCGCTCGCCGCCTTCCTGAATCTCGGCGCCTGCGTCGATTACGAGGCGCGCAGCGATCTGGTCGTCGCCAGTGGCGGCGACGCTGTCGCGGCAAACCGCGTGCGGCAAATCATCGACCCATGGCCCAAAACCTCATTCGCCAAGACCCAGACCACGGTCGGCGCGCGAGTTGGGCCGGCGCTCGAACGCTACAAATCGGGCGGTTCGGTCGCCCCGCCCGAACCCGTCGGATCGGGCTCAAGCAAGACCACCAATTGAGCGGATTTCAGGGCGCACATGACTGTTGAATCATCCAAGATCGTTCTTCTCAGTCCCGATCAGGCCGTGCGGGACTCGCTGCGCGCCGCCATGCGGTCCGTCGAGCGAATCGAAATCTCGACGCTCGGCATGAATGTGACCGAGCTGACAGACTATTCGGCCTTCGACGACGCTGCGCTGGTGATTCTCGACATCGACGGACGCAAACGCGATCACCTGCTCGCCCTGCAGAAAATCATGATCTGGCTGCGCGGCCAAAAGAACGTCGTTGTGTTGACCGATTCATTCGATGACGCGGTCGGTCGCTGGTTCCTGCAGATCAGGGTCAGCGATTTTCTGCGCAAGCCAATCCGGCCGGAAGAGCTTCGCACCGTCTGCCTGAAGACCGTGCGCGGTGCGTCCAGCGACGGACAAGGAGGCGAGATCATCACCTTCGTCCCCGCGGCGGGCGGCGTTGGCAACACGACCATCGCGATCGAGGCCGCCATGCAGACCATGAAATCTGCTGGCGCTGTGGGGCGCACCACCTGCCTTGTCGACCTAGACTTCGCCGGCGGCTCCTGCGCCGAATATCTGGATCTCGAACCGCGCCTCGAGCTTGGCGAGATCGGACCCGAAGGCGAACGCCTAGACATTCAATTGCTTGAAGTGATGAGCTCGAAGCACGCATCCGGACTTTCGCTGATCGCCGCGCCAGCCCGCCCGTGCGAACCGAGCCAGTTCAGCCCGCAGGTGATCGCTCGACTGCTCGATACGGTCTCTGGCTGCTTCGACAATGTCATCATTGATATGCCGCGCTATTGGACCCCGTGGTTCGACTCCGTGCTGGGCGGCTCCGACCGCATCTTCGTCGTCACCGACATGACGGTGCCGGGCTTGCGAGCTGCACGCCGCGCCATCGCCAAGATCGCCGCCCGCATCGAAGGCGTTGCGCCGCGCGTCATCGTCAATCGCGCCAGCCGCAACTTCCTGTTCGGCGGCGGCCTGCGCAACGCCGACGTCGAACGCGCGTTGACGAACACGCTCGCAGGTTCGGTCGCCAACAATTACCAGCTTGTGCGCGAGGCGATCGACCGGGGCGTGCCGCTCGCCGCCGTCAAGGAAGGTAACAAGATCTCCGCCGACCTGAAGCGCATCATCTTCAGCAACGCAGCCTGAGCAGGAACACACGATGCTCGGACGATTTTCAAAACAACGACTGGCGATGGCCGAAACAGCAAGCGTCGACACGCTGCCGCCTCCGCCGTTGGATGCCGAGCCAAGTTCCAGACCGACGCTCACGGCGGTCCCCGCAGCCCCACAAACCGCTGAACCGCCAGCCGCTGCAACCTCGCTGAACTCCGACAAACTGCTCGACGCCAAGGTCCGCATCCACCATCGGCTGATCGAGGAACTGAATCTTTCCGCGATGGAGAAGATGCACCCGGAACAGGTGCGGTCGCAGATTCACGACATCGTCGGTCAGTTCATCCTGCAGGAGCGGCTCGCGCTGACAGCGCAGGAACTGTCGGAATTCGTCAGCGAAATTCGCGACGAAATGATGGGTCTTGGGCCAATCGAGCCGTTGCTCGCAGACCCGACCGTCAGCGATATCCTGATCAACGGTCATGACAACGTCTTCGTCGAGCGGCGCGGTCAGCTCGAGCCGGTGCAGACGCGGTTTCGCGACGAGGCCCACCTACTGCGCATCATCAATCGCATCGTGGCTGGCGTTGGACGACGCGTCGACGAAGCGCAACCCATGTGCGACGCCCGCCTTGCGGATGGGTCGCGCGTCAATATCGCGGTGCGGCCGATCGCGGTCGACGGCCCGCTGGTGTCGATCCGCAAATTCTCCAAGAAGCCGCTGCCGCTCGAAGCGCTCGTCGCGGCAGGCGCCCTGCGTCCGCCGATGGCGGAGCTTCTGGCCGCTGCGGTCGCGGCGCGCATCACCATGATCGTCTCGGGCGGCACAGGCTCCGGCAAGACTACGATGCTGAACGCCCTGTCGTCGTTCATTTCGGAAAAAGAACGCCTCATCACCATCGAGGACGCTGCCGAACTGCAATTGCAACAGCGCCACGTGGCCCGCATGGAGACGCGTCCGCCCAACATCGAAGGAAAGGGCGAAATTCGTCAGCGCGAACTGGTCAAGAACGCCCTGCGCATGCGGCCGGAACGCATCATCCTCGGCGAGTGCCGCGGCGAAGAAGCGTTCGACATGCTGCAGGCAATGAACACCGGCCATGAAGGTTCCATGGCGACGATCCATGCCAATTCGCCGCGCGAAGCCGTCTCGCGACTGGAACAGATGATAGGCATGGCCGGCCTGCCGATGAATCAGGTCAGCATCCGGTCGCAGATCGCCGCTGCCATCCGGGTCATCATCCAGTTACAACGCCTCAGCGATGGATCGCGCCGGGTGACCAGCATCGCCGAAATCACCGGCATGGAAGGCGACGTCTGCCAGATGCAGGAGATCTACAAGTTCGTCCGCACCGACACGGCGACGGACGGCAAGGTCGTCGGCCACTACATGGCGACCGGAATACGTCCTCGCTTTCTACAGGATCTTGTGGCCAAGGGCGTCAACCTGCCCGCGAGTCACTTCGATCCATCAAAGCCATTGTGAGGCCGCGTGTTCGACATGATCGATCCGATCTGGGTCTATTATCTCTGCGCAGCCGGCGCGGTTCTGGCCGCTGTTGATGCGATCTACAATTTGACGTTCCAGTCGACCGACTACCGCAACCAGATCAACCGCCGCCTGCGCGTCATCGAGCATAGTCACAATCGTGAACAGGCGATCGCCGACCTTCGCATTGAGCGCGGCCTAAGTCGCGACGGCGCGTTGTCGCTCTCCTTCGTCTGGCTCAATCGCCTGATCGTTCAGTCAGGAATGACGCGCCCGCGCTGGCAGATCGCCGCCGTCATCGGCGTCGCAACCGCTCTGGCTTTCACACTTGGCTTCTTGTGGTTCAACACCTTCATGGCGATCGGCTTTGCGTTGTTTGCCGCCGTTCCGTTTCCGCTCTTCGCGCTGATATATCTTCGCAACCGGCGTCGATCCAAATTCACTGACCAGTTTGCTGAGACGATCGACATCATCGTCAGAAGCCTGCGCGCCGGCCACCCGGTTCCGGTCGCGATCAAGATGGCGGCCCGCGAGATGCCGGATCCGATCGGATCGGAATTCGGCATGGTCGAGGACGAAGTCACCTATGGGCTCGACCTCGAGAGCGCCGTCCGTCATCTGCACGACCGCGTGGGACAGGAAGACCTGCCGCTGTTCATCGCCTCCGTGGCAATCCAGATGTCGTCCGGCGGCAATCTCACGGAAATTCTCGAAAGTCTCTCCGAAGTCGTGCGGCTACGCGCCAAGATGCGCCGGAAGATCAAAGCGCTCTCCGCAGAAGGGCGGATGTCGGCGCTAATCCTGTCCGCGACGCCGATTCTGTTGTTCCTCATCGTCAATGGCATGACGCCCGACTTTTACGGCAAGAACTGGGATCACCCGTGGATGACGACCGGACTCACCATGGCCGGGGTCTGGATGATGATCGGCAATTTCATCATGCATCGCATGATCAGATTCAGGATCTGATGATGCTGAATTTCCTGTTCGGGCCTCTGGCGGATCTATTCGGCGGCAACATCGCCATCATGGGCGCGCTCGGCATCTGCTTCGTGATCGCCAGCATCGTGCTGATCGCAGCTCACATCCGCCGCAAGGGCCTCGATGTCGAACGCCGCGTCCTTGCCGATACGAACGGCGCATCCCGCCGCCCGCCGGGACTCGGAGAAAGCATCAAAAGTCTCGGCGAGGCCGCTCTCACGACAATTGCAGGACAGACCGGAAGTGAGCAGCAGGGCGAGGATGCGCGCGTGCTGCGCGCCAAGCTGGTGCAGGCCGGCTATTCCAGCCCGAAGGCCGTGATGCTGTTCTTCGGCGCACGTGCAGTAGCAGCATTGGCGCTGGCGGTGCTGGCGTTCTTTTCCACAAGTGTCTTCGAGGTCTCGGGCTTCGTCTTCCGCAGCGCCATCACATTCGCATCGGCGGCATTAGGCTATATGGCCCCTTCGGTCCTGCTCGAACGCAAGCTGGAATATTGCCGCGATGAGCACCGGCGCGGATTTCCCGACTTCATGGATCTGATGGTGGTGTGTTCGCAGGCCGGACTCAGCATGGAAGCCGGCATGCAACGAATCGCGATGGAGATGCGCGGCTCGCATCCGTCCCTGACCAGCCATATTGACATCGCGCTGCTGGAGATCCGCGGCGGCCGCCCGATGTCGCAGGCGATCGAATCCATGTCGAAGCGCCTTGGCATCGTCGAAGCCCGGTCCTTCGCGACGCTGCTGCACCAGACCGAGGAACTTGGCTCGAGTCTCACGCAGTCGCTGCGCGCCTACAGCGACGATATGCGCAACAAGCGCATGATGCAGGCCGAAGAGAAGGCTTACGCCCTGCCAGCGAAGCTCGTTGTGCCGCTCACGCTCTTCGTGTTTCCAGTTCTGATGGTCGTTCTCATGTTGCCCGTCGTGATCAGCGTATCACGTTCAGGATTTTGAAAGGTGAACCATGAAAAACAGATTCTCGGCCGTGCCTCTCGTACTCATCGCCTTTGCGCTATCCGGCTGCGTTGACGGCGACGGAGCGCGCCTGGAAGCTGGCGCATCCCCTGCACAAACGTCCGCCGCGAATTATCAGGCCCTCGCGCGCGAACCGGAAGGCCTGTCGCAAGCAAAGAGCCAGTTTCGCGCCCAGAACTTCGGGCTGTCGGCGGAATCATTCCGGCGCATCGTCGAAACGAACCAGGACAGCGCTGAAGCATGGCTCGGACTGGCGGCGAGCTATGACGAACTCGCTCGTTTCGATCTCGCTGACCGCGCGTACGAGCAGGTGCAAAAGCTGTCCGGAAGGTCTTCGGTGTTGT
>CANJEY010000122.1 GCA_947472615.1 Beijerinckiaceae bacterium | reverse complement strand
CGCCGTCGCGCCGGCTTCCGCCGCCGCCAGCAGACCATCGGCGAACGGGAAGAAGGCGTCCGAGGCCACGACCGCGCCCTTGGCGAGCGTTTCGGCCAGACCCGCGGCCCTGGCGGCCTCAGCCGCCTTCCAGGCCGCGATGCGCGAGGAATCGACGCGGCTCATCTGGCCGGCGCCGATCCCCACCGTCGCGCCATCGCGCGCATACACGATGGCGTTGGACTTGACGTGCTTGCAGATGCGAAAGGCGAACTTGAGATCGGCGAGCTCGCGCTCGCTCGGCGCGCGCTTCGTGACGACCTTCAGCTCCATGTCGTCCACGACGGCGTTGTCGCGGCCCTGCACCAGAATGCCGCCCGCGACCGTGCGCACCGTGAGGCCCTTGCCGCGCGGGTTCGGCAGGCCGCCAGTCAGTAGCAGACGCAGGTTCTTCTTTGAGCCGACGAGCCGGATCGCTTCTTCGTCCGCATCCGGCGCGATGATGACCTCGGTGAATATCTTGACGATCTCGCGCGCCGCATCGACATCAAGCTTGCGGTTCAGCGCCACGATGCCGCCAAAGGCCGACACCGGATCGCAGCGCAGCGCCTTCTCGTAGGCGTCGAGCAGGCTGGAGCCTTCCGCTACGCCGCACGGATTGGCGTGCTTGATGATCGCCACCGCGGCGGTGCGGGCGGGATCAAATTCGGCGACGCACTCGAACGCCGCATCCGTATCGTTGACGTTGTTGTACGATAGCGTCTTGCCCTGCACCTGCCGCGCGGTCGATACGCCGAAGCGCTGCTCGGGCGTGCGGTAGAATCCTGCCGACTGGTGCGGGTTTTCGCCGTAGCGCATTTTTTCAGCGAGCTTGCCGCCGATGGCGCGATAATCGGGCGCGTCCTCGCCGAGTTCGGCCGCGAACCAATTCGAGATCGCGGCGTCATACGCGGCGGTGCGCGCATAGGCCTTCTGGGCGAGGCGCTTGCGCAGGTCGAGCGTGGTGGAGCCCTGATGCTCGTCGAGCGCCTTCAGGATCGTCGCATAATCCTCGACATCGACCACCACCGCCACGTCACCGTGGTTCTTGGCCGCGCCACGGATCATGGCCGGGCCGCCGATGTCGATGTTCTCGACGCAATCGTCGTAACCCGCGCCTTTCGCGACGGTCGCCTCGAACGGGTAGAGGTTCACCACCAGCAGGTCGATGCGTTTGATGTCATGCGCCAGCATGGCGGCTTCGTGCTCGGGATTCTCGCGGATCGCCAGCAGGCCGCCGTGCACCTTCGGGTGCAGGGTCTTGACGCGTCCGTCCATCATTTCCGGAAATCCGGTGAGATCGGAGACATCCTGCACCCGGAGACCCGCGTCGGAGATAGCCTTGCTGGTGCCGCCCGTCGACACGAGCTCGACGCCGCGCCCCGACAGGGCGCGGGCGAAATCGATCAGACCGGTCTTGTCGGACACGGAGAGGAGCGCGCGCGTGACGCGGCGAAGATCACGGGGCATGGTGGGCCTTGCGGTTGGCGGGCGTGAACGCGTTCGTCGCCCTCGTGCTTCGAGACGCCCGCTCCGCGGGTTCCTCAGCATGAGGGCTCAGTAAGCCGGGACGCCTCATGGTGAGGAGGCCGAAGGCCGTCTCGAACCACGAGGCGGCGCGGCGACCCGCCCAAAGCCCGCTGGATGCGATGGCGGGCGCTTAACACGGCAGGCGGCGGGCGGCAAAGCCCACAGGTGAGGTTCAGTCCCGCGTTTCCTGCGGATCGGTCTCGACCTCGACCGGCGGCGACACGATGACGCGTCCGCCGGCGATGTCGACACTCGGCGCGGCCGCCTTGGTGAACGGCAACAGGATCGTGTCGCCGGACGCAGGCGCGATTTCCAGAATGTCGCCCGCGCCGAAATTCAGCACGCGCAGGATCGTGCCGTAGAGCGCGCCGTCCGCGAGTTCGGCGCGCAGGCCGATCAGGTCGGAATGGTAGAATTCATCCTCGTCGGCGGGCGGCAGCGCCGCGCGGTCGACGTAGAGGTCCAGATTGGTCAGCGCCGCAGCGGCGTCGCGGTCGCGCACGCCGGCGATCCGCACGACAAGCATGTCGTCCTTCACCGGGCGCGCGGCCTCGATGCGAAACGAGCGCTTGCCGGTCTCGTCCTGCAGATTTTCGTAGTCGGCGACCGCGGCCGGATCGCCCGTGAAGGATTTCAGCCGCAATTCGCCCCGCACCCCATGCGGCGCGCCGAAACGCGCCACGAGGATGCGGGATTGAGCGCCGCCCGAGACAATCGGGGCTGGCAAGACTTACGCAGCCGGAGCGGCGGCGGCGGCCGCAGCGGCGCGTTCCTGCGCCTTCTTCTTCGGCTTGGCCTTCTCAGGATTGTTGCGGGCTTCGCGCTTGCCGACGCCAACGAGCTCGAGCAGGCGCGCGACGCGATCGGTCGGCTGGGCGCCCTTGGCGATCCAGGCGGCGGCCTTGTCGCCATCGACCACGAGACGCGACACGTCATCCTTGGCCTTCAGCGGATCGAAGGTGCCGAGACGCTCGACGAAACGGCCATCGCGCGGCATGCGCGAGTCGGCGACGACGATGCGATAAAACGGGCGCTTCTTGGCGCCGCCGCGGGACAGACGAATTTTCAGGGACATTGGCTTTTCCTTCAGTTGTTCAAAACAGGGTTTTCGGCGTCTCTTTCTCGCGCGCTGCGGGAGAAAGAAATTTCAGGTCTCACTTCTTCTTGCCTCCGAACGGGTTGAACCCGCCGAGACCCGGCAGGCCGCCCAATCCGGGCAGTTTTGCGCCACCGAGGCCCGGCAGGCCGCCGGGCTTGCCGCCCAGCAATCCGGGCGGCGGCGATGCGGGAAGTTTCGGCATTTCGGGCGGAAGGCCTGCGCCGCCGCCCATCTGCTTCTTCATTTCCTCGATCTGCTCCGGCGAGGGCATCTGCATGCCGCCGCCGAGGCCGAACATCTGGGCCATCTTGCCCATCGGGCCGCGTTTGTTGGCGCCGCCCATCTGCTTCATCATGTCGGCCATCTGCCGATGCTGTTTCAGCAGGCGGTTGATGTCCTCCGGTTTGGTGCCGGACCCGGCCGCGATGCGGCGCTTGCGCGACGCCTTCAGCATGTCGGGATTGCGCCGCTCCTTCGGGGTCATCGACGAGATGATGGCGCGCTGGCGCCGGATCACCTTTTCGTCGAGATTGGCGGCCGCCATCTGATCCTTGATCTTGGCCATGCCGGGCAACATGCCCATGATGCCGCCGAGACCGCCGATCTTCTCCACCTGCGCGAGCTGTTCGGACAGGTCGTCGAGATCGAACTTGCCCTTGCGCATGCGCTCGGCGATCGCCATCGCCTTCTCGGCGTCGATCGTCTGCGCGGCTTTCTCGACGAGCGACACGATGTCGCCCATGCCGAGAATGCGATTGGCGATGCGCGAGGGGTGGAAATCGTCGAGATCGTCGACCTTTTCGCCGGTGCCGATGAGCTTGATCGGCTTGCCGGTGACAGCCCGCATGGAGAGCGCCGCGCCACCGCGGCCGTCGCCGTCCGTCCTCGTGAGGACGATGCCGGTGATGCCGACGCGATCGTCGAAGTTCTTCGCCAGATTGACCGCGTCCTGACCGGTGAGGGCGTCGGCGATCAGCAGGATTTCATGCGGACGGCTGGCGGCCTTGATCTCCGCCATTTCGAGCATCAGCGGTTCGTCGATGTGGGTGCGGCCCGCCGTATCGTAGATGACGACATCGTAGCCCTGCAGGCGGGCGGCCTGTTCGGCGCGCTGGGCGATCTGCACCGGGGTCTGGCCGGCGATGATCGGCAGCGTGTCGACCCCGACCTGACGGCCCAGCACCGCGAGCTGTTCCTGCGCGGCCGGGCGCTTCACGTCGAGGGAGGCCATCAGCACCTTGCGCTTCATGCGGTCGGTGAGGCGCTTGGCGATCTTGGCGGTGGTGGTGGTTTTACCTGCGCCCTGCAGGCCGACCATCATGATGGCGACGGGCGCGGGAGCGTTGAGATCGATCGGATCGGCGTCGGCGCCCAGCGTCTCGACCAGCACGTCGTTGACGATCTTGATGACCATCTGGCCGGGAGTCACCGACTTGATGACATTGGCCCCGACCGCGCGAGCCCGCACCTTGTCGACGAACGAGCGCACCACATCGAGCGCCACGTCGGCTTCGAGCAGGGCGCGACGCACTTCGCGCATGGCGGCGTCGACGTCGGCCTCGGAGAGAGAGCCGCGCCGCGTCAGCTGGTCCAGTATGCCGGAGAGCTTCTGGCTGAGCCCTTCGAACATGGCGTCATCCTTCCGTCGCCGCCCTCGTGGTTCGAGACGGCCCCGCGGGCCTCATCAGCATGAGGGCTCTGGTGGTGAAAACCTCATCCTGAGGAGCGGCCGCAGGCCGCGTCTCGAAGGACGAGGTTTTCGCCTCGACGTCGGAAACCCCCAAAGCAAAACGCGCCCGGGGGCGCATCGCGCTGCCGGGCGTTGGCCTCCTGTCTCACGGACAGGGCGGCTGTTCAAATTGGACATCTCTGACGAGAGTTGACGGGCTCATAGGCGAGAGAGGCCGGAAAGTCAACAAAACTGCAGCCGGGCTGAGACGAGAGCGCCTTGCGGCGCTCACGAATTCCTCCATCTATGCCGTGTAGCCCTCGCGAGACCCCATGCCCCGCAATCCCTACTACTCCGGTCCCGTCACCGATCATTTCGACGGGACGCGTTTCTTCATTCGCGGCGTCACCCGCGACAAGCGTCCGCAGGACATCTGGAAATGGTGGGCGGGCGGCGGCCAGCATCGTTGGCCCGCACATGCGCCGGCGTTTCACGATCATCCGCCGCCGCGAGTCGAGGGCTCGGACGTGCGGGTCAGCAACGTTGGCCACGCCACCCTGCTGATCCAGACGCACGGGGCGAACATTCTGGTCGATCCGGTGTGGTCGCAGCGCGCCAGCCCGGTGCAATGGGCGGGGCCGAAGCGCGTCAACGCGCCGGGAATCGCCCTCGAAAATCTGCCGAAGCTCGACGCCGTTCTGGTGTCGCACAATCACTACGATCACCTCGATCTTGCGAGTCTGACCAGGATCGCCGGCCACGGCCGCGCCCGCGTGCTGACGCCGCTCGGCAACGACGCAATCATCCGGCGGCATGACGCGTCGATTCGGGCCGAGACGTTCGACTGGAATGCGCGTGTCGAGATCGCGCCCGGCGTCGCCGTGCATTTCGAGCCGTCTTATCACTGGTCGGCGCGCGGTCTCGGCGACCGGCGCATGGCGCTGTGGTGCGCCTTCGTGATCGAGACGCCGTCCGGCCCGATCTACCATATCGCCGACACCGGCTGGGGCGATGGGGCGATCTTCCCGGCGGCGCGGGAGAAACACGGCGATTTCAGGCTCGCAATCCTACCGATCGGCGCCTACGAGCCGCGCTGGTTCATGCGCGATCAACATGTGAACCCGGAGGAGAGCGTGCGCATCTTTCAGGCCTGCGGCGCGCGGCAGGCGCTGGCCCATCACTGGGGCACGTTCCAGCTCACAAACGAGGCGATCGAGGAGCCGGTGCGGGCGCTGCACGAAGCGCTCGATCAGCAGGGGATCGACAGGGAACGTTTCGCAGTGCGCCGGCCGGGCGAAGTCCTGGGCCCGACCTGAGCTGCGGCGACGTGTCGTAACCACAAGGCAAACAAATAGTTACGCCGAGACAACGGGCGTTTTGCGGCTGCCGTTGGGGCTTTCTTAAGCCGGCCGGGCGAAGGTGCCCGGGCGCGATCCACGCGCAGGGAAGCTGCGATGCCCGGCCTCGGCGACATGTTGAGCTATGTGGTGGAACTGGCGTGGGCGCCGTTCGGCACCCTGTTCTCGCTGAAGGCCGATCTCAACTTCGTCAATCTCGGCGGCGCAATCCTCGTCGCGTCGATCTTCTATGTGCTCTCGCCACAGGTGCGCGGCAAGACCACGAGCTTTGTCGAATTCCTGATGCCGAAGAGCGTCTATCTGCACCCTTCGGCGATCCTCGATTACAAATATTATTTCTGCTTCATCGTGCTGCGCGTCTTCTATGTCGGCGCGCTGATCGGCGGCATGGCGGTCTTCGCGGCCCTGATGAAGGACGGGCTGACGGCTCTGTTCGGCGCTGGCCATCTGATTTCGGCGCCCGTATGGGTGGCTATGCTGCTCGCAACGGTCGCGGAAGTCGTGTTCTTCGAACTCGGCTACTGGACCGGCCACAGACTGCTGCACGAGGTGCCGGCGCTGTGGGAATTCCACAAGGTTCACCACTCGGCCGCCGTGCTGACGCCCACGACGGGCGGGCGCGTGCATCCCGTCGACGACGTGGTGATGGGCAATTGCAACGCCATCGTGGGCGGCTTCGGCGTCGGGGCGGTGAGCTGGCTGTTCGGCGAGACTGCGCAGCCGTTCACCATCATGGGCGTCAACGCCTGGTTCGTGATCTATGTGGCGACGTTCTTCCATATGCGCCACACCAATATCTGGATCGCCTTCACGGGTCCGCTCGGGCATGTGCTGCAGAGCCCGGCGCATCATCAGATCCACCACAGCGACGCGGCGATCCACGCCGGAACCAATCTGGGCTACGGCATGGTGTTCTGGGACTGGGCCTTCGGCACCCTGCATGTGCCGACCAAACAGGATCAGGAAACGATCGTGTTCGGCATGGGGCCGGAGGGGGCGGAATACAAAACCCTGTACGACGGTTTCATCCTGCCGTTCTGGAAGGCGATCCGGCTCGCCGCGCCCCGCCCGGACGCCTCTCAAGTCCCGGCCGAGTGAGCAGCGGCGGTTGCGGCCAGCGCAACCGCGTGATTGTCTGATCCTCTCCCGCCCGGATGCCGCAATGTCCGCGAGCGGCAGCGGAGGATCGGCATGCCGGCGAACATCGTCATCATCGCGCAGGGCACGATGGGCAGCGGCGTCGGCCGTCGCCTCGTCGAACTCGGCCATCGCGTTGCGACCGTGCTGGAGGGGCGCAGCGCCGCGAGCGTCGAGCGGGCTAAATCCGCCGGCATGACGGCGATCCCGATGGCGGAGGCGGCGGAATGCGACCTGTTCCTGTCGATCCTGCCGCCGTCGGAAGCCGAGTCGCTGGCGCGGAACATGAGCCCGCTGATCGCCGCCGCGACGCGCAAGCCGATCTATGCAGACATGAACGCCATCAGTCCCGACACGATGAAATCGGTCGCCTCGATCGTCGCCGCATCCGGCGCGGATGTCGTCGACGGCGGCATCATCGGCGGACCGCCGAAAGCCGGCTACAGCCCGTCGATCTACCTCGCCGGGCCGACGGCCGCACAGGTGCGCGACATGATCGGCGCGGGAATCGACCTGCGTGTGCAGGGTGGCCCAGTTGGGGCCGCATCGGCGCTAAAGATGTGTTACGCGGGCCTCACAAAGGG
Source organism: Beijerinckiaceae bacterium (assembly GCA_947472615.1). Taxonomy (GTDB): domain Bacteria; phylum Pseudomonadota; class Alphaproteobacteria; order Rhizobiales; family Beijerinckiaceae; genus Terripilifer. Next base: position 3,592 of record CANJEY010000122.1, on the reverse strand, counting down.
CTTTCAGGCGCTCGGAACCGCCATGCTGTCGGCGGCGGCGCGGTCGGGCTCCGGCGAGGCGCTGCTGGCGCAACTGGCCGAATCCCAGCCGGACTTCCTCGCCTATTTCCGCACGCAGGTTCCGGCCGTGTTTCCGAAAGCCTACAGGTTCGTCGGCGAGATGGAGGAAATCTCGGCGTTTCTCGCCGCGGGCGGCGACAAGGGCTCCAGCCAGATCTACGCCGGCATGGCGCGGCTCTACGGACAGGTTGCGGAGGATGTGAACGGCCCGCGCGCGACTGTCGCGGCGCTGACGAAGCTGTTGAAGTAGCTACTTCAGAAACACGAAGATATCGACCGCGAGATCGTTGTCGTCGGCGGTCTGCGTGTCCGTCAGATATTCCTCGATGAACACATTTGCGGCGCTGAGGCCCTTCTCGTCGAGATAGGCGGTGATGGCCTCGTAGGTCGAATCGATGTCGTCGTAAGCGCCGCGATGCTGGAACTTCAGCGTCTTGCCCGGCGGGGTGGCGGCGACTCGCACGCCATTGGCGAGCGCGACGCCTGCGGCGGGCTGCGCGCCGAGCGGGATCATGGCGTCGTACTTGAATCCTTCGTCGTCGGTTTCGAGAAACACCGCGATCGGGCGGCCGGAGGCTTCAAGGCCAGCGGTCTTCATCTCTGCGCGGATTTTCCGGAACGCGTCCTGCAGGGTCGCGAAGCCTTCCTCCCAGCTCGCCTTGCCGCTCGTGGCGGCGACGGGCTTGGCCGGATAGATGACGGATTCGACCGTGGCGGCTTCGCCCGGCACATCAGCGGGCGGCACGGTCACCTGCGCATCAGGAACCACGGGTGCCGTCGGAGCGGGGGTCGCCGCAGGAGGCGTCGTCGAGCCTGCGCCTGCTCCGGGCGTCGACTGAGCTTGCGCCGGCATTGGCGCGAGCGCGCACGTCAGCGCGAGCAGCGCGCCGCCCAGCCATGACATCGTCCGGGATCTCGATAAAAATCTGTTCATCACGCCGCTCCGGCAGAAAGAATCGTGTCTTAGCCGCCCCCGCGAATCGCTCCGCGCCGAAGAAATACGCGACAATCGAACCTCTGGCGAGACAATCGAAGCCGGCATGGCGGTCGCAGAACGCTTCGCCTATATAGGACGCGTCCGCGATGATTGTGAGACGTCATGAGTCCGCTCGCCAATCTGCCCTTTTTCAAGATGAACGGACTCGGCAACGAGATCGTCGTGCTCGACCTGCGCGGTACGACAATCGAGGTTTCAGACGCGGAAGCGCGCGCCATCGGGCGCGGCGAAGGCCTGCTATTCGACCAGTTGATGGTCATGCACGGCGCGCGTCGCGCCGGCACGGAATCCTTCGTCAAGATTTACAATATCGACGGCTCGGAAGCCGGCGCCTGCGGCAATGGAACGCGCTGCGTCGCCTGGGCGCTGATGCGCGATACCGAGCGCAAGCGTCTCGCCATCGAGACCGTCGCGGGCGTTCTGGATTGCCGGCGCACGGGCGAATGGTCGTTCTCCGTGGACATGGGCGAGCCGCGCCTGAAGTGGGACGAAATCCCGCTGCGCGATCCGTTCTACGACACGCGCAACATCGAATTGCAGATCGGGCCCATCGACGACCCGATCCTGCACACGCCGTCGGCCGTCAGCATGGGCAATCCGCACGCGATCTTCTGGGTCGACGATGTGGAAGCCTACGATCTGTCGAAGATCGGCCCGCTGCTCGAAGCGCATCCGATCTTTCCCGAGAAGGCGAACATCTCGCTCGCCCATGTAGCGGCGCGCGATCACATCATCCTGAAGGTATGGGAGCGCGGCGTCGGACTGACGGAGGCATGCGGCACCGCCGCCTGCGCGGCCGTCGTGGCGGGCGCGCGCAAGAACCTGACCGACCGCAAGGCGCGCGTCACGCTGCCAGGCGGCGATCTGATGATCGACTGGCGCAAGATCGACGACCACGTGATCATGACCGGCCCTGTCGAACTCGAATTCGAAGGCCGTTTCGCGCCCGAATTGTTCGAAGGCGTCGAGGCGTGAACGCCCCCGCCAGAGTCGCTGCCCCGAACATCGACGTGGTGACGTTCGGGTGCAGGCTCAACGCCCTGGAATCGGAAGCGATTCGCCGCGCGGCGGCGGGCGGTCCCGACGATCTGGTGATTCTCAACACTTGCGCCGTAACGGCCGAAGCGGTGCGGCAGGCAAAGCAGAACATCCGCCGCATCCGGCGCGAACGGCCCGACGCGAAAATCGTCGTCACTGGCTGCGCCGCGCAGATCGAGCCCGAAACCTTCGCCGACATGCCGGAAGTGTCGATGGTCATCGGCAACACCGAGAAGGCGCGGCCAAAGACGTGGCGCGACCTCGCCGATGCGCTGGCGGACGGCGAGCGCACGCAGGTCGGCGACATCATGCAGGCGCCCGACGCCGGCTGGATCTTCGGCGCAAGCGGCGTCGATTCCATCGAAGGGCAAACGCGCGCCTTCGTCGAGGTGCAGACCGGCTGCGATCATCGCTGCACCTTCTGCATCATTCCGTTCGGACGCGGCCCGTCGCGATCGGCGCAGCCCGGGATCATCATCGAGCAGGCGCGACGCATCGTCCGCAACGGCGCACGCGAGATCGTCCTCACCGGCGTCGACATCACCTCGTGGGGCCACGATCTGCCGGACGCGCCGAAGCTCGGTCTGCTGGTGAAGCGCATCCTGCGCGACGTTCCGGAGCTTGATCGGCTGCGCCTGTCGTCGATCGACTGCATCGAGATCGACCGCGATCTGCTCGACGTGGTGGCGACCGAGCCCCGCTTCATGCCGCATCTGCATCTGTCGCTGCAGGCGGGCGACGATCTGATCCTGAAGCGCATGAAGCGTCGCCATACGCACGCGCAGGCGGTCGGCGTCTGCGCCGAGCTTCGCGCCCTGCGGCCCGATATCGTGTTTGGGGCCGATATCATCGCCGGCTTCCCGACCGAGACCGAGGACATGTTTTCCCGCTCGCTCGATCTCGTGGAGTCCTGCGGGCTCACGCATCTTCACGTTTTCCCGTTTTCGCCCCGCGCCGGCACGCCGGCCGCCCGCATGCCGCAGGTCGGCCGCGCAATGGCGAAGGAACGCGCCGCGCGCCTCCGCGAAAAGGGCGAGGCGGCGCTGGCGGCGCATCTGGAGCTTCAGGTCGGCAAGACGCTGCGGGTTCTGACGGAGCGCGGCGGGTTGGCGCGGGCGGAGGATTTCACCTCGGTGCGGCTGGAGCCTGCGCCCGAACATGGGCTGATGATGGAGGTCGCCATCGGCGGCCACGACGGTCGGGAATTGAGCGGGTTTGTAGCGCCTCACTGATCGCGGCGTCGAGCGCTGCCAGTTCGCGAGCTGTAGCTTATCGACCCTCGTGCTTCGAGACGGCGCTGCGCGCCTCCTCAGCATGAGGGACTCGTTCCTATTTGAGCCATGCAAATAGGCCTCATCCTTGTAACTTGGAATCGTCGTTTCGCGGTAGACTGCCGCGTTCGGCGGCGGCTGCGATCCCGTCTCGTCCTCGTGGCGACAAGCCCGATCCTCAGCGTGGCGACGCAGCCGCAAGTTCATTGAGCCCGAACAGTCGCCT
>CANJEY010000121.1 GCA_947472615.1 Beijerinckiaceae bacterium | reverse complement strand
GAGATCGACCACATCCCGTACTTCGGCCTTGCGCCGTCGTCGATCGAACCGCTGGCGGCGAACAAGAACACGCAGGTGATCGACGCGATGCGGCCGGCGCTCGGCGAAATCATCGCGTTCATCAACCTGCGCAATCCGATCCTCGCCAAGAAGGAGGTGCGGCAGGCGCTGAGCGTGTCGATCGACCGAGAGCAGATCGTCAAGCTCGCCCTCAACGGCCGCGCCAACGCGGCTCGCGGGCCGGTGCGGTCCGACAATCCGCCCTTCTTCAATCCTGACCTGAAGGTGCCGGTGCGCGACGTTGCGAAGGCCGGTCAATTGCTCGACGCCGCCGGCTATCCGCGCAAGGGCTCGGGACCGCGGTTCGCCATCAAGCTCTCCTATTCGGCGGCGGACGAAGGCGGCGCGCTGCAATCTGCGGCGGAAGTCATGCGCGAGCAGATGAAGGACGTGGGCGTCGACCTGCAATTGCAGCCATCCGATGCCGCGACCTGGCAGGAGAACAGCCAGCAGTGGAACTTCGATCTGTCGCTCGGCTCCTACGGCACCGGACCGGACCCGAAGATCGCCGTGACGCGCCTCTATACGACAGGCAACATCCGCCACGTACTCGGCTCGAACCTGATGGGCTATTCGAACAAGCAGGTCGATGAACTGCTTGAGAAGGCCGACAAGGAGATGAATCCCGAGACACGCGCCAACCTTTACCGGCAGGCGCAAACCGTCATGGTCGACGATCCGCCGGCCCTGTGGCTGTGGGAAAAGTTCTATCCGATCGCAGTGCGAAAGGGGCTGGTCGGCCTGCCGTCCGGCTCCATGCACTCGGAAGTGTTCGTCGGCGTCGGCTGGGCGAAGTAGCTACTTGCCGGCCAGCGCCTGACGCAACCGTTCGGCGACGGACGGCGGCGTCTGGGCGACGCGCTTCGTCAGCGTATCGAGTTCGTCTCCGGTGACGAGCTCGGTTTCCCACGCGGCCTGTTTGGCCTCCGCCAGAAACTCCGGGTCTTTCAGCGTCTCGTCGAACGCCTTGCGCAACGCCGCCAGACGCGCCGGCGGAACCTCCGGCGGGGCGAAGAACGGACGCCCGTAATCCTGCCGCGAGTAGAGCAGCGTCAGCGCCTGACGGTCCGCTTCGGTCTTGCCGGTGGGCATCAGCGGCACATCCGGCAGGTCAGCCGCCTTGCGAAAGCCGTACTGGGCGATGAAGCGGATCTTCTTGTCGCGGATCAACCCCATGTCCTGCGCCTTGGCGGTGACCCAGCCACGCGCCGCGTCGCCCTGAATTTCGCCGCGCTCCATGGCGAGATTGACAGCCGGCGTCGCCGTATAGCCGCTGACCAGCTTGAACTTGGTGCCGAGGATCTGGTTCGCCACCATCGGGTAATCGACAGTCGCGGTGCCGGGCGACACGCCGCCGACAATCACTTCTTTCGAGAACAGGTCATCAACACTGTTCACCGGTGCTGTGTGCCAGACGATGACGAGCTGCGTCTCGCGATTGGAGCTGCCGAGCCACGAAAACTTCACCGGGTCGAACCGCGCCTGATCGGGCGTCAGGTAAGGGGCGGACGGCATGCCGTTGTTGGCGAGCGCAATCACCGAACCGTCGCGCGGCGACGCGTTGTAGACCTGATTGGCGACCGTCAGGCTGCCCGCGCCCGGCACGTTCTGGACGATCATCGACGGGTTGCCGGGGATGTGCTTGACGATATGACGCGCCAGAATGCGGCCTGACAGATCGTACGCGCCGCCCGCGGCGGAACCGATCAGCATCTGCATTTGCCGGCCCTTGTAGAAGGCCGCCACATCCTCCTGCGCGACGACAACGGATGCCGACGCGACGCTCAAGACGGCCGCCAGAGTACAGGTGCGCAGCAAGGTTTCCTCCGATGTTTTCAAATGTTGCGCGATCCTAGAACGCGCCGCGACGGAACGCAAAAAACCCGGGGCTTTCGCCCCGGGAATACGAGCCTACACACACTGGAGGGTTTGTGTCGCTCAGAACGTGCGTTCGAGACGCAGTTTGCCGGACCAGTTGCTGTTGCTCAGGCCAGGCGAACCAGCGGCCACGTAGGCTGCGGGTGCGTTCTGCAGCGAGAACTTGTTCTGGTAGTAGGCAAGCTCGACGCCGATGTCGAAGCGCGGAACCGGCGACCAGATCAGGTTGCCGACCACGCCCCAGATCGAGGCGCTGCCGAGCTGAAGGCCGGCCGAAGCCGCAGCGCTCGGAACGATGATCTGGTTGGATCCGACTTCGAGATTCGAACGCCAGCTCGGGGTCCAGTAGTGCTGGAAGATGCCGGCCACGTTCCACGACTTGGTCTGCGAATAGGTGTTCACACCACCCACAGAACTCGTCAGGATCGCGTTCGGAACGCTGTACTGGATACCGCCCGACGAGCGCCTGCTGGACGAATCCGAGCAATCGCTGATCACCGAACAGCCGACGAGGCCGTTCAGACCAGTCGCATAGGCAGCGGTGAACGAGAACGTGTCGCCCTTGGAGATCTGGTCGAGACGAAAGCGACCGCCGATGCCGATGGCCCAGGCGGTCATTGAGGACGAGCCCGACAGCAGGTTGTTGCCCGGAGCGCCCGCGATGCCGTTGGTGACGACCGGCGCGCCGGTCGACGCGAAGGTGTTGCTGGTGACGGCTGCGGAGAGCTGCACAAAGCCCCACGCCTGATCGGCGCGGATGTTGCCAACGAACACCTGCCCGGTGCCGGGGGTGTTATTGTAGGTGTAGTTCGACACACCGTTCGAGCCGTTGAAGTCATACTTCGACTCGATAGCCACAGTCGCCGAGAAGCCGCCGCCGAAGGTGGCGGTGTAGGCGAGTTGCTTGATGCCGTTCGGGAAGCCAGCGGCGATGTTCGAGTGGTAGACGTAGGACGGGAAAGTCACGAAGTTTTCCGAGCCGACGCCGGCCGTGATGCCCGCGAAGCGGATGTAGGCGCGCTCCATGGTCATGGCGGTCGAGCCGTTTGCCGCCGGGGCCTTGCCGGTCATGTTCGAAACCGTCGTCGGTGCAGCGCGAATGCCGTCCGTGTTGGTGCCCCGCAGCATCACGACGGTCTGGATGGTTCCCCACGCGCTCTGCGTGCGGGCGTCGACGTCGATGCGGCCACGGATTTCCATGCCCGTCTCGTCCTGATCGCCGCCGACCTGCGTGACGAAATTGTTCGCCGCGAGGCCCGTGGTCGAGCGGATGCTCTTGCCGGGCGTGTACTGATACTCGGCCCGGACATAGCCGCCGATGCGAATGCAGGTCTCGGTGCCGGGAATGTAGAAGAATCCGGCGCCGTAGGCGTCACAGATCTTGACGTATTGGACCGGCGCAGCCTTCCTGGAAGGAAGATCGGCTGCCGATGCGCCCATTGTCAAAACGAATCCGGCGGCGGACCCGAGTAGGATAGGCTTCATTATGTTCACGCGCATGCCCCATGGTTTGTTGGTTGTGCAGGCACATGTGCCCGTGCAAATGATGGAAATGCGAGCGAAGCGGTGTGATTAACACTGACTGCCGCACGATAACATATTGATAATACATCTAATTAAGCCCTGCCTTGGAACGCTGGCGCTAATTGTCGCTTGCGCTTTTTTGTTTGAATCTGCACAAGGAATCGACAGAAAGGCGTCCAGACCTTGCCGGAAATGGGTGCAAATCCCGAGGAGATCGAGGCTGCGCTGCGGCGAATCCTGCAGAGGCCCGAGTTCGTCGCGTCCCCCCGGCAACAGGCGTTCCTGCGATTCATCGTCGATGAGACGTTGGCGGACCGCGCCAACCGCCTGAAAGCGTTCACGATCGCCACCAGCATCTTCGGCCGCAACGAGTCCTTCGATCCTCAGAAGAATTCCATCGTGCGCGTCGAAGCTCTGCGACTGCGCAGGCTGCTCGACCAGTATTATGACGGTGTGGGGGCAAACGATCCGTTGCAAATCAGGCTCCGGCGCGGCGCCTATGTGCCGGAATTCGTGCGGTTGCCGGGCGCGCCCGAGGCTGAACCGACGCCTGGACCGGAACCCGCAATCGAACCTCCCGCGCCGCCCAGAAGTCCAAGCTGGCGCTGGCTTCTGGCTGCTTGCGTGATTGGCGTCGCGGCGATCGGGGCAGTCGCGGTCCTTTCTCCAAATCGACAGCCGACCCCGACCATTGTGGCCGAAGCGATACTGCCGCGCCACAGCACGATCAGTATCCCGCCGTTTCAGGTGCGCGGATCGACATCCGGGATGCAGGAACTCGCAGCCGCCTTGCATCATGACATCGAGAACAAGCTCAGCCTGTTCGCCAATCCGACCGTGATTGAATTCGACGAGAGCCGGACACCCACCGACTACCGGCTGACAGGCGCGTTGTCTCCGGATGGCGACGAGACGGCGGCGCTTTCGTTGCGGGTGACGCGACTGATCTCCGGCAAGGCGGGCGAGATCGTCTGGTCGAGGCATTATTCCGGCATTGCGCTCGCAGGCCAGAACGGCTTCGACTCGTCGTCCCTCACCTCTACGATCGGCCAGTCCTACGGGGTAATCCACGCCGACGTGCGCAAGCGCCTTCGGACTTCGCCAACCCCCAGCGTGAGTTATGATTGCGTCGTCCTCGCCTATGAGGCGTTCGATACGCCGACAAAGCAGCGCTTTGACGACGCCGAAACGTGTCTGCGGACGGTGCTGGCGGCCGATCCGGGTTTCGCGTCCGGCAATGCGGCGCTCTCCATGCTGATGGTGTCGCGGTGGCTCGATGCGATCGAACCTGCAGCTCCCGACGATGTTCTTTCGCAGGCGCGGCGCCTCGCCCGCTCCGCATCGAAGGCCTCGCCCATGAAGGGCGTGACCCAGACGGCGAAATTCTGGGCGCGTTTCTTCTCTGGTCGTTACGAAGATGCTTTCGAAGCCGCGCGTATCGCCTTGCAATTAAATCCTTATTCGGTCGACGCTCTCGGACGTGTGGGCGCCGCGCATCTTTTACGCGGCCATACCGACGAGGGAGTGCTTTTGCTGGAGCAGGCAGCCAGCCGCAGAGTGACGATCCCCAGTTGGCAAGAATTCTTCTTGTTCCTCGGCGCTTATCTCAGAGACGATGACGAGTCCGCCCGCCGCTATGCGTCGCGGAGCGACACTTCGCTGTCGCCTCTGGGTCTCCTGGCGCGGATCGTCGTCGCAAACCGCAGCCGTGACGCAGTCGGGGCGGCGAGCTCCCGCCGACAGCTCGACCGTAACTTTCCGGCCTTTGCGGCCGATATCGGCAAATCGCTCGACCGCTGGTCGATGCTGCCGGCGATCCGCGACCGGCTGCTGGCCGACCTCGACGCCGCGAACGCGCAGCCAGTGCAGACGCGTTAGCTAGCGCCGCTCGCCGAACAGGTTCTTCAGGCGCTGCACGACGGCGGGCGGCGAGGCATACGTCTTCTCGATCACCTGCCGTGCAGCCTCGCGCGGCAAGGGTTCGAGGTCGAGTTGCTGCTCGGCGGCCGCCGCCCTGCCCTCCGGACTGTCGAACACCGCCATCATGGCGCGGGCGATCGTCTCGACACGCTCCGGCGGCGCCTGCTGCGACATGACGTAAGGCCGGCCGAGCGTGCTCGGCGCCATGCCCAGATCCCACAATTGACGATCCGGTCCGTCAGCGATCAGGTCGTCGGCGTACACCGCTCCATAGGCCTCGATCTCCGGATTGCGCGGCCCGCCGAAATAGGTGAGCAGCTTCACCTTGCGGTCGCGCAGCCAGTCCGTGTGCCGCTTGATCACGGACCACGACACGCTTGGGTGACCGTTCACCTCGCCGCGTTCCGTCGCCAGCAGCGCGTCGCCGACGCCGCCCGTATAACCGTAGACGAGCCTGATCTTCATGCCGAGCACTTCGGACTGCAGACGTCCATAGAGGCTCGATGAGCCCGTGATGGCGTTGCTCGCCAGAATGATCTCGGTGCGCCGCGCGTCCTCCACCGTGTTCACCGGCGTCGTGTGCCATAGCGTCAGACAGGACGTATCCGACCCCGGCGTCGGCAACCATTGCAGCTTCAGCGGATCGAACTTGGCGGCCGGTTCGCCCAGCAGCGGCCCGAACGGCAGCGTCGCCCCGATGGCGGCGATCACGGTCCCGTCCTGCGGGGCGACGGTGATCATGTAATTGAGCGCCGTCAGCGAGCCCGCGCCCGGCATGTTCTCGACGACGATATGTGGATTGCCCGGAATGTGCTGGCCAGCGAGCCGCGAGATGATGCGCGCATAACCGTCATAACTCGAGCCGGCGCCGTAGCCGACGAGGATGCGGATCGTCTTGCCGGCATAGAAGGCCTGTTCCTGTGATTTCGCCGATGGTGAATGGAGCGTCAACGCGATCATCGAGATCGTGAGGCAACAGGCTTTCCTCCGCCATTCCCGCATCGGCGTTCCTCCAGCTGCGCCGGCGCCGGCGCGTGGGCGAAATATACCGAAATGAGCGCCGCGCGGAATTTCTTTATTCAGTTCCGTGGCGTGAGCATCAGGGAAATGAAAGCACTCGCGGCGATGCTGGCGATCTCGCTGCGCACCAGCCTGTTTGCGAACGCTTTGCACAAGCCGCGATGGTTAATTTGCTTTCATAAAACTGCAGCGTTTGCGCGTACGGAGCTTTTACACACGTGCTCTAGGTTCGGCGGTCAGAAGTGAAAAGGTCCACGGGACCGTTTGCCATGCGGCGGACGGAGGGCAGTCCCGGGCGGATCGCAATTGGAAATTCGAGAGTATGGCCGTGACACACACCGCGCTCTTCACCCGCCTCGCCTCGTTCCTGCGCAACGATCGCGGAAACGTGGGCATCACGTTCGCCGTGTCGGCTCTGCCGTTGATGGCGATGGTCGGCGCCGGCATCGACTATGGCTCCCTCACCAACACGCGCACCAGCCTCAAGGTCGCGACGGACGCCGCGGCGCTGGCGCTGACCGCGGTCGCCACCACGTCGACGCAGGACCAGTTGAACACGGCGGCGCTGAACTATGTGACGGCGGGCGCACCCAATAACATGCAGAGCCTCACGGTTTCGGCTACCTACAACACGACGACATCGCGAGTCAGCGTCACCGCGAGCGCCACGATCGCCACCAAGATCATGAACGCATTCGCGATCCCGACGCTGACGACCTCTGCCACCAGCACGGCCGAGTTCGGCTCCAGCCGTCTGCGCGTCGCTCTCGCGCTCGACAACACGGGCTCTATGGACGACGACGGCAAGATGCCGGCATTGCGGACTGCCACCAAGAACCTGCTCGACAAGCTCCAGAAAGCGGGCTCGGCCTCGGGCGATGTCTATGTGTCGATGATCCCATTCAACCGCGACGTGAACATCGGCAACTCGAACTACAGTCAGAGCTGGATCGACTGGACGACGTGGGACGCCAACAACGGCACCTGCAAGAACTCGTCAGGTTCATACAAGAGCTACTACAGCAAGAGCTCCTGCACGTCGCGCGGCTACCTCTGGTATCCGGACTCCCACTCGTCGTGGAACGGCTGCATCATGGACCGCACGCAGAACTACGACACGCTCGCCACCGCGCCCGTAAGCGGTACCACAGACTCTTACTTCCCTGCGGACGATTACGGATCATGTCCGCTGCAGATGGTCGGCCTGAACAACAACTTTACCAACATGAAGGCCATGGCCGATTCCATGTACCCGACCGGCAACACCAATCAGGGCATTGGATTCGTCTGGGCTTGGCAGTCGCTGGTTGGCGGCGGGCCATTTTCGGTGCCGGCTGAAGACCCGAAGTATCAATACGATCACGTTATCATCCTGATGTCGGACGGCATGAACACGCAGAACCGCTGGTACTCCAGCTCTACGTCGATCGACAATCGCCAAAAACTGGCCTGCGACAACGCGAAGGCGGCCGGCGTCACTATCTATACGATTCAGGTGAACACGGGCGGCGATCCGGACTCCGACGTTCTCGAATATTGCGCCAGCCCCGGCGGCAAGTTCACGATCCTGACCGCCGCAGACCAGATCGTGTCGAAGTTCAACGACATCGGCACGGGACTGAACAAGGTGCGCATCGTCGACTGAGCGACGCTCGACGAGTCCACTTTTTCGCCAAAATCCTCTAGCGTCGGGCTTCTGAATGGAGCCCGACGCATGAGTCTTCCCCTCGACGGACGCACCGCCCTCGTCACCGGCGCATCACGCGGCATCGGCCGGGCGGTCGCGGTCGAACTCGCCCGCAACGGCGCGCATGTGATCGCGCTGGCGCGCACGCAGGGCGCGCTTGAAGAACTCGACGACGAATTGCGCCGCATGGGGCAGGAAGCCACGCTCGTCCCCTGCGATCTCGCTGATTTCGCGGCGCTCGACCGGCTCGGCCGCGCCCTGTTCGACCGCTGGGGCAAGCTCGACATTCTGGTCGGCAACGCCGGCCTGCTGGGCGCTGTGTCGCCGCTCTCCCACATCGACCCGCCCGAGTGGGAAAAAGTCTACGCCGTCAACGTCACTGCCAATTACCGGCTGATCCGCTCGCTCGACACGCTGCTGCGCGCCTCGGACGCCGGACGCGTGGTGTTCGTGTCGTCGGGCGCCGGCAACAAGGCGCAACTCGACCCCTTCAAGGGCCTCTACGCCAGCACGAAGGCGGCGCTCGACGCCATCAGCCGTGTTTATGCTGCCGAGACGGCGACGACGTCGAACGTCAAGGTGATGTCGGCCAATCCGGGGCCGCTGCGCACAAAAATGCGCGCCGCGTTGGTGCCGGGCGAAGACCCGATGAGCCTGCGCACGCCGCAGGATTTCGCCCCGAAGGTGGTGGCGATGTGCCTGCCGTCATGGACCGAGACGGGGAAGCTGTATGATTTCACGGCCGACCGCATCAAGACGTTTCAGGGACCGGCCTGACGCCTATTTGTTGCGCGGCTTGCCGGCGAACGGGTTCTTGGTCGTCCGCTTGGAAATGCGGATCGGCACGCCCGGTAGCTCAAACGTCTCGCGAATGCCGTTGATCAGGAAGCGCTCGTAGCTGGTCGGCAGCGCGTCGAGCTGGTTACCGAAGATCACGAACTGCGGCGGCCGCGCCTTCGGCTGCGTCATGTAGCGGATCTTGATGCGCCAGCCGGAGACGGCGGGCGGCGGCGTATTGTCGACCGTGGTCTGCAGCCAGCGGTTGAGACGGCCGGTCGAGATGCGCTTGTTCCACGTTTCATGGACGCGGTTGATCGCCTCCATGAGCTTCGGGATTCCGACGCCCGTGAGGCCCGACACCGGCACCACCGGAACGCCGCGGATCTGCGGCAGAAGACGGTCCGCCTCCTCGCGCAATTCGTGCAGCTTCTTGCCCGGTTCGGGGATCAGATCCCATTTGTTCAGGCCGATCACCAGCGCCCGGCCCTCGCGGGCGACGAGATCGGTGATGGTCAGATCCTGCTTCTCGAACGGGATCGTGGCGTCGAGCAGCACCACCACGACTTCGGCGAATTTGACGGCGCGCAGCGCATCGGAATTGGCGAGCTTTTCCAGCTTGTCCTGCACGTTCGCCCGGCGGCGCAAGCCGGCGGTGTCGAACATCTTGATCTTGCGGCCCTGCCACTCGAAATCGACGCCGATCGCGTCGCGGGTGATTCCGGCCTCGGGGCCGACGAGCAGGCGTTCCTCGCCCAGAATGCGGTTAAGCAGGGTCGATTTGCCGGCGTTGGGGCGGCCGACGACCGCGAACCGCAGCGGCTTGGTGGGGTCGAGCTCGGTGCCGTCCTCTTCATCGCCGAATTCGGGACGGGCGATTTCCTCGTCTTCCTCGTCATTGAGCGCCGTCTGTTCGGGCAGCGCGGCGAGGATCGCCTCGTAGAGATCGCTCATGCCCTCGCCGTGCTCAGCCGAGATCGGCACCGGATCGCCGAGGCCGAGGCCGAACACTTCGTAGATGCCGTCGTTGCCGGCCTTGCCCTCGGCCTTGTTGGCGACCGGGATCACGGGTTTGTCGGCGCGGCGCACCAGATCGGCGAAATGACGGTCGGTCGGCGTCACGCCGGCGCGCGAGTCGATCATGAAGATGACGGCGTCCGCTGACATGATGGCGGCTTCGGTCTGCGCCCGCATGCGGCCCGTGAGGGTCTCGGGGCTGCTCTCCTCAAGGCCGGCGGTGTCGATGATCTTGAAGTTCAGATCGCCGAGGCGCGCGTCGCCCTCGCGGCGGTCGCGCGTGACGCCGGGCCGGTCGTCGACCAGCGCCAGCTTCTTGCCGACCAGCCGGTTGAACAGGGTCGACTTGCCGACGTTCGGCCGGCCGATGATGGCGATCGCGAAAGACATGGTTCCAATCTGCGGCGCTCAGGGCGTCGCGGGTTTTCCGGCGCTGACCAGACCCAGAAAGGCCTCGGCGCGCTGGCGAAGACTGAGTGGCGTCTGCTGGTCGACGACCAGCATGTCGAGCCATTTGCCGGCGTTTTCAAGGTCGTTCGTCTTGAACGCCGCAAGCGCCAGCATTTCGCGCGCCGTATGTCGGAATGGCGCGCCGGCTGCGGCCAGCGGCTCCAGCCGGCGGCGAATTTCGTCGGGTTCGGCGTCATCGACCCGGATCAGGGCGGCGCGCAGGCGCACCACATCCTGAAACAGCGGACCGAGGGTCGCGTCGCCCGCCAGCAGGTCATAGGCTTTGACGGCCGCGTCGCGGTCGCGGGTCGAAAGTTCATCCGCCACCCGGATGCGGGCGAGCGTGGCGTAACCGTTCTGGCTCTGCTTCGCGAGCGCCTCGAACGCCGCCTGCGCCTCTTCCGACTTGCTCTCGCGCGCCAATTGCATGGCGGATTCGAACTTTGCGCCGGCTTCCTGCGCCTGACGGGTCTTCCACGTGTCCCAGGCGCGCCAGCCGGCCGTCGCGGCGACGATCACGAGCGCCAGCGCGATGATGTAGTTCTGGTAGCGGGTCCAGAATTCCAGCGCCTTGTCGCGCCGGACTTCCTCATCGACCTCGCGGAAAATGTCGGCCATCGTGCATCCCGCTCGTTGCCAGTGTGTGCGCCGCGCGCGGCGTGCGGGCAGCGGTTAGCATGG
>CANJEY010000120.1 GCA_947472615.1 Beijerinckiaceae bacterium | reverse complement strand
GGCCAGCCGTCCGAACACGGACTGTCGCAACATTCCCACCAGCGCATGGCGGCCATTCCTGCCAGTGCGCGCCTCAGCGAGAACTTCGGCCGCCATCGCGGAAAGACCGAGCGTATCGTCGAGTTCCCGATATGCGAGCAATCCGGCGTCGGAGGTCACCACCGATCCGCGGAACTGAAGCAGCAAGCGGCGGTCGAAATCGACCCGGAGAGACCCATCGTTCGATCCACCCGCCGGGAGCGTCATCAGGAAACCCTCCGGGCGTGAGAAGTCCTTGCGAAATATAACTGAATCCCGCATCCAGCGCATCAAACTATTGCGTCATCTGGCGAATGCGGGAGCAAATAGGGCCCCGGCGAAACGCGCAGGGCACAGTCTTCGTCCACCCTCCCCCTCCCCCTCCGTGGATCGTGCAGTGGGGCGTTCAGGGAGCGTCACCAGCGTCACCAGCGTCACCGCACTGTCGGTCGTCCTCCCCAAAGCGTCCAGCCGGTGACGCTGGTGACGCTGTGACGCTGCTCGGGAACTCATGACATCCGGTCGTCAGAGGGTGGGGGGGCATCAGACTTACTGGCGTGTGCAGCCAATGACGCGCGAAATATTGTCGGAAATAAATTTCCCATGTGACCTACCGCTCTGGCACGCGCCCCGTCGGACGGGCCTCCCTCGCCATCGTGCACGTCGCCGGCAGGGGGTCTGCAGGCACTGGGTCGAGCCGGGCTACGGCCAGTGTCCAGACGAGCGACTCACCCGCTCTGGGGATCGGCCTCGGACTGTCCCAATCCAATCCAATCATCGGGCGCTACCATCGGATAGCCGACAGGCAGGCCAGCACGAGGACGCAAAACTTCACACTCGTTTCGCTACAAACGCTCTGTTCCGTGGGGAATCCCGTCGCAAAAGTCCGGAACTTAAGTATTTTCAGGGTTCATTTTTCATTTTTTGACGATCGATTTTAGTCCCGATTTCACTCATAGTGATTTTACTTTCTTGAGGCCGTGAGAAGAGCGGAGGATGTATCAGAATGAAAATTTGTAGGTTCGATCACAACAGGATCGGCATAGTCCGCGATGATGGCGTCCATGACGTCTCCATCATCCTCGAAAAACTACCGTTGCTTCGCTACTCCTTTCCAGTTGGCGATCCGGTAATCGCACACCTGACGAATTGGAGAGCAGAGCTTGAGCGCCTCGCGGACGCCGCTCCGGCTATCGATCCTTTGCAGGTTCGCTTCAGGAGTCCGGTTGCGCATCCGTCCAAAATCATCGGTGTGCCCACCAATTACATGGCCCATCGCGCCGAGATGCGAGCGGATACATCTATACCATCGGTTTCCCGTTCCAGCGAAGCGGCGGGCGTCGAACTGGTTCTGCAACAGGGCTTTTTTCTGAAGTCAAATTCGTCGCTCGTCGGGCCATCTGAAGGCGTCGCAGTTCGTTTTCCCGATCGTCGCAACGATCACGAGGCGGAACTAGGCGTCGTCATTGGCCGAACCGGGTCCGATATTCCCGAGAGCGAGGCTTATGACTACATCGCGGGTTACGCGATGGCGCTCGACATGGTGGTGCGCGGTCGAGAAGATCGTTCGTTCCGGAAGTCGATTGACACTTATTCGGTCCTCGGGCCATGGCTGGTGACAGCCGATGAAGTGCCAGACCCGCAGAATCTGAATTTCACGCTGCGCGTCAACGGCGAGGTTCGCCAGCAGTCGAACACGAGCGACATGGTGATGTACATCCGCCAGCAGATTGCATTCGCGTCGAAGTTCTACACCCTCCATCCGGGTGACATCATCATGACCGGCACCTGTCAGGGCGTCGGCCGCGTTGCGCCTGGTGACGTCATGGATTTCGAGATGGATCGCATCGGCAAGATGCAAATTCCGGTTCGGGCACATATTCTCGGATCGGCCACCGACTGAAGCGACGTACGACCGAAGCAGAGCTGATTATCGTGGGAGGAAATATGACGTCGGAAATCGAAAGCATTTCGGAACGTGTCGCACAGGCTTGCAGGGTGCTCGGCACGCTCGATTTGACGCGTGCCGCAACCGGTCATGTCAGCGCGCGCATTCCGGGAACGGAACGCATTCTGATCCGCGCCCGGGGGCCGGAAGAGATCGGGGTCCGTTACACTTCGGCCGAGGAAGTCGTTGAAGTCGACATGGACGGACGCGTGATCGATGCAGGAAAGTCCGGTCTGGCTGCGCCGCAGGAAGTATTCATTCATACGGAGATCTACCGTGAGCGCCCCGAGGTGCATTCGGTCATCCACATGCATCCGCCGACCGTGATGCTCTTCACGATCTGCTGCAAACCCTTGCTGCCGCTGTACGGCGCCTACGACCCGTCGAGCGCCCGCATGGCGATCGATGGAATTCCAGTCTTCGATCGCAGCGTTCTCATCAATTCGCCGTCGCTCGGCATGCGCCTCGCCAAAACCATGGGCAAGTCGAAAGCCTGCATGATGCATGGCCATGGGGTCACGACGGCAGGGCCAAGCGTCGAGCAGGCCGCGCTCTACATGATCCAACTCAATGATCTCGCCACCATCAACTATCACGCGCAACTGCTCGGTGGAGCGAAGCCGATCTCGAAAGAGGATCAGGACATCATTTCAAACAGTCGCCCGAAAGTGACCGGCGTAGCGGATGGATCGCCGCCCAAAGGCGCCGAAGCCGCGCTCTGGAAGTATTATTGCCGCGTCACACAGCCTGCAGAAGGCTGAACGGCTTTCGCCGGCGGGATGCGTTCCCGCCGGCCTTGCATCCGGATATCTTGACGACGATCGTCAGGCGCGGACACGTTTTAGCAGTGCGAGCTGGAACCAGCGGAACCCAAGCACCATCAGCAACATCATGAGGCCGATGACGCTCACCTGTTCGGCCTGACCGTTGGTCCACAGCTTCAGCAGAAACACGGATGTGACTTCCGAGTCCGCCGAGTAGAGCAGAACCGATGCGCTCAGTTCGCGCATGATGCCGAAGAACGCCAGAATCCAACCCACGGCAAACGACGGCCACACTAGCGCGAGCACAATCTTCTGCATTGTCTGCGCCGAATTGGCGCCGTGAACGCGCGCACATTCCTCGAGATCGGCCGACAACTGCGTGAAGGCGCTGACCATGATGCGGACCGAGACGGGGGTGCACAACGCCAAATAGGCGAGAAAGAGGGCCCAGATCGTCCCGTAGATCGGAATCGATTTCGGCAGCAGCGCGAACGCCCAAAGATAACCGACGCCTAAAACCATGCCGGGCATCATCCAGGGCAACCAGGCTAGGCCTTCGATCAACCGGCGTGCTTTCCATTTGGTGCGTATAGCCACATACGCGACTGAGCTGCCGAGCAGCATGCAGGCAGTGGCTCCGATAAACCCGAGGATCAGCGTGTTCCTCAGGCTCAACCAGAACTCCGCGTTGCCGAAGACATTCGAGTAATTGTCGAGCGTCAGCATGTCGTAGGTGTAGAATCCGAAGAACTTGAAGAATGAACCCAGCGCGAGCTGCGCCGCCGGTAGAATGAATGAAATGAAGATATAGAACGCGCAGATCGCGAACGTGACCCAGCGCCACGGACCCAGATGCACGGTCGCGGTCGCGTAGGCCTTACCGGTAACGGTTGTAAAGGCCCGATTGCGAAGCAGCCAGAACTGCAACAATACCAGGCCGAACATCATCACCATAACGAAGATGCTGATTGCAGTCGCGTACTGATAGTCCGCTATCGATCGCTGATTGAGGGCGTCGAAGATCTCGGTCGTCATCACCGTCACATGGGCGGGCGTCCCAAAGAACAATGGCGATTCGAAGTTCTCGATGCCACGCAGAAAACTGAGAATGAAGGCGTTCGACAGCGCAGGGAGCATCAGCACCAGTGTGATCCGGAAGAAGACCCGAATTCGCGATGCGCCGCACATGCGCGCGGCGTCCTCCAGTGTTGGATCGATAGCTTTGAAAATATCGATGATAAACATGAACAGGAAGGCCGTCGAATATTGCATCATGTGCCAGACGACACCGGCGTAGGAGTAGACATTGATCAGGGGCTGCGTTGAGCCGGTAAGGCTCTGATAAATCTGGTTAATGAGTCCGACCTGAGGGTTCCCCAGCATGCCCCAGGCCATGGCCGTCAGTATGGGCGGAATGAAAAACGGCAGCGTGATCAAAATCTCGAGCGCGCCGCGCGCGGGCGTGTCGGTACGGGCGATGATCCACGCCAGCATGACTGCGACCACCAGCGACGCAATGGTCTTGGTGAGGGATATTCCGAGCGTATTGAGCAGGATCAGAATGGTGTGCGAGGAAAAGAGCTTAGCGTAACCGTCGAGGTTGAATTCACCTGCCATTCCCGGCGGTGTGGAATGGAGGCTGCCGAAGACGAGCATCGATAGCGGATAGATGGCAAGAAATGCAAAAATGCACAGTAGAACCAAGGTCCCAAGGGTCGGACCGGGACCTTCATTCCCGAACAATCGCAACGTATTTCCGAACATGCGTATCGACTTCAGTTTCAACGAGGTTGAGCCTTGTGCATGGTTCGGAATGCGTTGACGCTACGGTCACCAAGGTAGGTGTGGTCGTTCACATCCAAGCTGCCGCTACAACCTGGTAGCCCTGGTCCACCCTTGGGATCATCCGCATGCGGGGCCATTACAAAAGGTCAGCCATCATTTCGGATAGTAGATTTTCTTGGCCAGTTCGAGGTTGGCGTCACGTCGGTCGGGATCTTGCCGGCCGAGGAGGGGTGCGTCGACCATCCAGCGCAACTTTTGGGGAACCATTTCACCCACTCCGGCAGTCGTTACCGGATAGCCGCCGTTCGCATAAACAAGCTGCGATTCAGGTTCGAGGAAGTAATTCATGAGCAGTCGCGCGGCGTTCGGGTGCCCTGCATTCTTGATCATCACCACGGAGAACGAGGAATACGGGAGTCCTTCCTTCGGCACGATGCCCTTGATCGGCAGGCCGTCTAGCGGCGCGAGGTCGGTCACCACGAGTGGAATATAGATCGGGAACTCGCCGCGCGCGATGCGCTTGGGATTTTCGCGAATAGTCTTGCTGAAAGTGAGATTTTGAAGCGCGAGTTTACGATGGAAATCCTCACCGAGCTTGTCCACGAGAACGCTGAACCACGTCGAGGCGCCCCCGGGTGATGTCGGATCGTCTGCGAGAATCTTGCCCTTCCATTTCGGATCGGTGATGTCGAGCCAACTCTTGGGTTCGTCGGCCGGAGGGACAAGGCGCGTGTTGATGGCGATTGCATAGGAACTGAGGAAGATCGGCACTTCGTCGGGCGCATCGCCCTTCACGGTCAGATGGGACAGGTTCGGCAGGACGCCGGCTTCCTGCAACAGTCCCATCTTGCGCATCCCGTAATGCGAATTGCCGCCATTTAGCGAAACATCAGCGATCGAGTGGTTTGTAGCTACTTCTGTCCTGATTCGCTCCTGAATTTCGGCGGTCCGAGCCTCGAGGAGTTTCACCGAAATGCCAAACTTCGCTTCGAACTTCTTGAAGATTTCCTTTGGTTCCGGGGCGCCAGGAAAGCCGCTGTAGACAGTCACTCCGCCTTCCTTCTTCGCGGCTGCTACGACGTCGTCCCAAGACTCCGCGTTGCTCGGAACCGCTGCCGACAGACCTGCAAAAGCCGCCAAGGCGATGATCGTCAGACGCATATTTCGTCCTCCACTTGGGCGCGTCGCCCCGAATTTGATTTCAGGTTAGCCGGATTTCCCGGTCTTCTTGAGATGAACGATACATGGCTGTCGCGACCGCCAGCGTGTCTCGTCCCCATGCTCCGTCTGGAGCTGCGCGATGGCCTGATTGCAAGGCATCGCGCAGTTCAACGAGTTCAGTCGTTGCGCGACCATCGACAGGTAAAGTAATTTCTTCGCATCCATCGCGATCGTAGATCAAGAGGCCATTTTCGGACTGCCGGATCAAGCCTTTTTCGCCGCTGATAAGCGTCAGTCCGTAAAACGGCTGCGAGTATGGCTCCTCCGCAGCGCCATTTCGGGCAGGACCTTCTTGCTTGGCGTATTTGCTATCGACCGGGACCGGACCCGATCGCCGCGGCCGAACCTTGCGGGTGACCTCGAGGGACCGCCGCTGCCCGCTTTCGCCGATACCAAACGTCAACTCTGCGCCGTCGAAGTAACCGTAGCCATTGACGTTGATCGTCCCCACACCGCCTCCATCAAAGGCTAATAGCGCAGAGAAATGGCCGATGGTCGCAAAGTTCGGATCGCGCTGGCCCGCAACGGCTCGCACCGACTTGACCTGTCGTCCGACGATGTAGCGCTGAATGTCGACCGCATGTGGCGCTTGCCGGAACAGCATTCCGCCGCCGAGGTCGCTGCGCAATTCATCTTCCGTCCGTGGCCGTTGCAGCCAGTCCGTAAAAACGGTTGTGCTGATCTGAAATACATTGCCGAGCCGCCCGCTGTCGACAATGCGGCGAATTTCCCGGACTGGTCTCTCCTGAATCTTGGAGACCATCAGCAATTGCACATTCGCCCGTGCAGCGGCTGCGATCATCTCGTCGCACTCGTCCAGTGAAACCGCCATCGGCTTTTCGCAGATGATGTGCTTGCCAGCTCGAGCTGCTATGATGACATGATCCCGGTGAACGAAGTTTGGACTGGCGATCCATACGGCATCCACGTTCGGCGATGCGCAGAGCGCCTCGGCGGACTCATAAGCGGGCTTGCCGTGACGGCGAACGAACGCATCACGGGCGGAAGTCCGAATATCGGCTGCGCCCGCAAGTTCGACACCCTCGACAAGATCGAAGGCGTCAAGAATTTTTCCGGACACCTGACCGAGCCCGATCAGGCCGACACGAAGCGGCGCCACTCACAGTCTCCCCGGGGACGTCTGTTGTTTGCGCTATTCCGCCGCCATCGGCTTGCCGCCGTCCTGCAGGACTGAGGTGAATACTTTCACCAGGTCCTGATAGATTGGCGAGAAGCTCACGGCGTTGCGGGCGATGACCTGTCGGAAGCCGTCTGCGTGAATGTTCTTCCCGCGCTCGACATGAATCTCGCGGCGACGATCGGCCGGATCGCGGATGACGCCGATCGGGTCTTCGCCACGTTCAATCTTCTCGAGTTCGCGCTTCAGCATGCGGCGATAGAACACCACGCCCTTGTCGCTGGCGCCAAGCGACTCCAAGGTCCGGTCTGCGATCTTACCCTGTGTCACCCAGGCGGCGATGTCCTGGCCGTCTACGAATTTGAGATTGTACGAGCCGTCTGGATTCAGTAATTGCGGCTCGTAGACCGGAACGTTTTCCAGCAAGTGCTTTGGCACGTCGGCTTCGGCCGGCGGAACGAATACAGCATACCAGAGATGAAGCGTGTTCTCGTCGTCGATCGGCACGCGCATCTGCATGGTGCGTTGCTGCCAGCCACCACCATTGTTGCCAGTGCACAGCATGTTGGGAAAAATCACAGGGTGGCCGACAGTCCAGTCCTGAGCATCTTCTGTCTGACCCTCATAAAGGCGTCGCTTGACGAAGCCATACGGGATTTCATCGAACGCAATGCGATCATGTTTGCGGTTCGTGGCAGTCTTGGCGCCTTCCTTTTCCTTAACGAATTCGATCAGCGCGCCGTGAAGCCACTCGGTATGTACTGGATCGGCCGAATTCTCCATGCATTGCAGCCAGTTGCACGGAATGACCGTCTTGCCGATGGCGCGAATGGCGCCGGGGAGAATGAATGGGTCGTATTCGGGAAGCTCGGGCGCGGGCAGTGGACCCATATATGCGAACAGGAGACCTCCCAGTTCCTTTACGGGATAGGCCGCGACCGCCTTCTTGCCGTGAAGTGCATGACGCTCGGTCTCGAAAGGCTGATCTGTGCAGACGCCGTCTTGGTTGATGAGCCACCCATGATAGGAGCAGCGAATCCCATCGTCGACAGGAATGCCGAGCGCCATCGAGGCGCGACGGTGTGGACACGATTCGCCGATCAGGCCGAATTTGCCCTTGCGATCCTTGAACAGCACGAGATCTTCGCCGAACAGGCGAATCCGCATGGTGTAGATTTCCTTGAGATCGTCGCGACCGGCGATCGGGTGCCAATAGCGCCGCAGCAGATCGCCCATTCGGCTTCCGGGGCCAATTTCGGTCATGAGCCGATTTTCTTCAGCGCTCAGCATGGTTCCTCCACGAAAATTTCTTGGCCGTCGCCACGTCAAACTCGGCCATTCCCGCAGCCGCCTTGTGGAGTTGTCATAACAGGTTAAGATGGGGGTCACAAGATCTGCATCCCTGTCGGTCGAGAACCCGCAGGCAGCGGACCGATCGATGCTGACGCCAATGGGAGGCGACAAATGAAGAGGTTAGCTATTTTGGGTACGTTCGCGGTGCTGTTTGCGCACTTCGCGCCAACATCTGCATCGAGTGACGACTTCTACAAAACCAAAACTGTTTCGATCTATTCGGGATACCCGTCAGGCGGAGCTAACGATATCGAAGTCCGGATGGTTGCTCAGCACATGCGCAACTTCATTCCCGGAACTCCAACAATCCTGCCCCGCAACATGCCGGGCGCGGCGGGCATGACGCTCTCTAATTATCTTTACAGTGTGGCTGCGCCGGATGGGCTGACGATTGGAATGCCTGGCCGCTCAGGCTTCTTGCTCACCGCCATGGTTGGCGATCCAAACGTCCGATACGATCTGGCGAAGTTCACGTGGATCGGAACCGCCGCACCCGTCAACCTGACGCTCTGGATGCGCAAGGGCGCTGGTATCCGAAACTGGGACGAGCTGAAATCGTCGACGAAGGAGATCGTGATCGGCGGTTTAACGGCCGGATCGTCGACCACAGTGACTCCGTTGTTGCTGGCGAAATATCAGGGTTTGAAACTTCGCGTCATCTCGGGCTACCCCGGCTCGTCCGAAGCGGCGCTAGCCATGGAGCGCGGCGAGATTGACGGTACGATCTCCCAAGCTGCCTCGATGCCGCAGACGCTTCTGGCGAATGGCGAGATCATCCCGATCGTCGCCTTTTTCGAAGGCGAAGGCGGCGTGCCTGGACTCGAGACTGTCATAGAACATCCCAGACTGAAGGTACTTTTCAGTCTTCTCAGCGCACCGAGCCGCGTCGGCCTTCCGCTTGTCGGCCCGCCCGCATTGCCCTCGGACGCCGTCAAGGCCTTGAGGGCAGCGTATGGGGCCATGATGAACGATGCTGACTACAGGGCGGAAGCAATCAAGCGAGGTTTTGCGGTGGGTAAACCCATGGTCGGCGAGGAGTTGCAATCCTACGTCGAACGGAACATGACGGGCATCCCGAAGGACGTCATCGACGAATACCTGACCTATTCGGAATCGGCGCGTTGACGTCATTAATCAGGCGGACGTATGGAGTTCAGATTTTTCAGCGTACCTCAAGCGGTCATTTGATTTATGATCGGGCCGATTCCAATCTGATTGAACGCAAATGACTATAAGCGAGCCCTTGTACAGGCGAATTCAGAACGATCTGAGTCGCAAGATCGCTGACGGTGCCCTTCAGGAGGGCGAGGCGCTGCCTAGCGAAGACGCGCTGTGCACGCTTTATGGCGTCAGTCGGATCACCATACGCAAGGCTCTCGACGGACTCCGCGCCGAACAGATGATTGCGAGCCGGAAGGGCTCCGGCAGCTTCGTCACGCGGCCGCCGCGAGTTTTTCATGGATCGCTGGTCGATGTCATCTCCGGCGCATGGGATGAACGAAGATTCATTTCCGAGAGTGTCGCATCGCCGCCTGAAGTCATTCGGAAGCAATTGCAGCTCGACGACGACGAGACGGCCAAGATCTGGGAGATCGTACTTGTCGACAGAGGCCACCCGCTCGTTCACACCCGATACTATCTTCGTAAGGCTGCGGCTGCGCTGGTTACCCGTAAGGATATTGAGCGGACCCGCTCTATTACGCGCGCCATCGAGGAAACGTTTGACACGCGAGTCGCGCGCGCCGTCCAGAACATCGAGCCCTGTAAAGTTCCCGCAGCTATTGGACGGCATCTTTCGATCCCGAAGGGCTCCCCGGTCCTAAAGATCGTCCGCACCTATTTCGACCGGGAGGGAACGCCGCTTCACGCCGCCATCGTGCATGCGCATCCGGAACGGTATCGCTACACGATTGAGCTGAGGGCGCAGGATACGTTGAGCTGATCTGGTCAATGACCGCGGGGTGGCCCGCGCTTGGGGGAGGGCGCCTGCAAGCAGTCTACGGCAGCAGTCTGGTTCGCCGGTTGGGGTGGTAAAGGGGATAACCCGCAAAAGACGTGCACAAGTCATCGAGCACGTGAAAGAGCGCCGCGTTCAAAATTTGCCCGAGGACAGAATATTCCGACACGAAAGCCAGTCACCGACCTGCAAGCGGCCCGATCAAAATGGCGTCCGTTGGTGGAGCAGTGAGAGTTCGAAATTGAAACCACGCACCCGGGATCGTTTTTGCACCATGCCAAGGTTCTGACCTTCGGTTCCCTCGCCCATTGCCGGGTCCGAGCCGGCTCGAGGAACGCGTCGCCCTTGCCGGTGAGTTTGACAACGCCTGAGTCGTCCACCACTCTCGCCTTGTCGAGCAGTGGCTGTGCCTCGGGGCTTAAGCCAATGGCCTTGAGATGTCCGAAGGCGTCCATCGCGAAATCGATCGCCGCTCCATCCTGCATGAGAGCTGCGCATCCTTCGTCCGACAGAATGATTGCGACCGCATCGAACATCACCGACGGCGTGCCGGCCAACTGTCCGTCAGATATTCGAGACCTATTCGTTGCATTTTCCTGCTCGGTTACACGCCGGTTACAGGTTGCCGAGTTCATTAACGTTCATTCCCGTGCACGCCAGTCCACTGCCGTTCTAATGCAGCTTTGGGTTGTTTTCTCGCACAGCAGCGCGCTCCCGTGAACAGCTCTTTACACGCGTGAATTGCGCTAACGTCTTGAAAAGACGCCTACGAATCTGGGGGTCAGAGGTTCGAATCCTTTCGGGCGCGCCATTTTCCGACAACTTCCGATGTACAGACGTGAACGGGGGCGCATTCGTGTGCAACCGGGAGACGTGGGCGTGGCCATTGCGGATT
>CANJEY010000119.1 GCA_947472615.1 Beijerinckiaceae bacterium | reverse complement strand
GTGCGCCGCCGCCGCCGCCTCGATCTGGCGGGGGAACTGGGCGATGAGCTTGACCAGCGCCAGCTCGCCCTCGTCGTCCAGCAGGCCGAGATCGGCGCCCGCGAGGGCCTCCGGCGAAACATCGAGATCGGCAAACGTCGTCTTGGCCTGCCGCAGCACCGAGCGGCCGCGCGCATGGGCGTACTGCACATAGAAAACCGGATTGTCCTTCGACTGCTCGATGACCTTGGCGAGATCGAATTCCAGCGTCGCGTCGTTCTTGCGGAACAGCATCATGAACCGCACCGCATCGACGCCGACCTCATCGACGACCTCGCGCAAGGTCACGAAATCCCCCGAACGCTTCGACATCTTCACCGGCTCGCCGTCGCGCATCAGCTTGACGAGCTGACACAGCTTCACATCCAGCGCCGCCTTGCCGCCCGAGATCGCCTTCACGGCGGCCTGCATGCGCTTCACGTAACCGCCGTGATCCGCGCCCCAGACGTCGATCATGTTGAGGAAACCGCGATCGACCTTCGACTTGTGGTAGGCGATATCGGACGCGAAATAGGTATAGCCGCCATCGGACTTGATCAGCGGCCTGTCGATGTCGTCGCCGAAATCGGTGGAGCGGAACAGCGTCTGTTCGCGATCTTCCCAGTCGTCCGGCAATTGTCCCTTCGGGGGCGGCAAGCGGCCCTGATAGACGATGCCGCGCGCCGCCAGATCTTCGATGACGGCCCGCACGGCGTCGACGCCGTTCTGCTTCACAGTCAGAGAGCGCTCCGAGAAGAACACGTCGTGGCGGATGTTGAGCGCCGCCAGATCCTCGCGGATCATCGCCATCATGGCGTCGATGGCGGACTGGCGCACCAGCGGCAGCCATTCCGATTCCAGCTTGTCGAGCAGCGCGCGCCCATGCGCGTCAGCCAGCGCCTTGCCGGCCGGCTTCAGATAATCGCCCGGATAGAGCCCTTCGGGAATCTCGCCGATGTTCTCACCCAGCGCCTCGCGGTAGCGCAGGAACGCGGAGCGGGCCAGCACGTCGACCTGCGCGCCCGCGTCGTTGATGTAATACTCGCGCGCCACCTTCTTGCCGGCGCTCGCCAGAATGTTCGCCAGCGCGTCGCCGAACACCGCGCCACGGCCATGGCCGACGTGCATTGGCCCTGTCGGGTTGGCCGACACGTATTCGACGTTGATGGCCTCGCCGTCCGGCTTTTCCGGCCGGCCGAAATTCGCCCCCGAAGACAGCGCATCGCGCAGCACACGGGCGAACACGGTAGGCTTGAGGCGGATGTTGATGAATCCCGGCCCGGCGACCTCAGCCTGCGCCACGTCCGCGTCCTGCGCCAGCGCGAACGACAGTTCGCTGGCGAGCTGACGCGGATTCGGGAAGCTGGCCTTCGCTTCCTTGGCGTAGACCATCGCGGCGTTGGTCGACAGATCGCCGTGGGAGGGATCGCGCGGGGGCTCGACCACGAAGCGGCCGAGATCGAGATCGGCCGGCAGACGGCCATCGGCCATGACGCCCTTCAGAAGGACGGCGATGCGGCTCTGGAATTCGGCGAAGACGTTCATTGGTGCGGGAATCCGGGGAATTTGCAGCGTGGGCCGTAGCCGAAATGGGGGACGGCGTCAAAAAATGGAGGGACGGCGCTAGACCATCCCTGCCAAGCCTACAATGCAAGGACCAACAGGACCGAGCATGTCCAAATCAATACCGTTAAATGCTCTTCGTGCCTGTGGCTTACCTTCAACTATCGGCTCTGGATGCCAAAAGAGTCGAAAACCCTGAGCTGACGCCTGTCCCAACGACAATGCGCCGCCAACCTCCAAAAGAGAACTGCCACGTAAAAGTTGTGAGATGGCGGCCTTCGACAACCGGCACGCTTCTCCGGCTTTCCGAAGCTGCATCAACTCTCGGTCAAACTCACCCTTTGCTGCGGGACTTCCAAGAACGGTTGGAGCGAGCATATTCTCAACGGTCGAAAACTTCTGTTCAGACGCAATACTTCGGCATCTGAACACGAAAATTTCGAATTTGTTAGACCATGGGCATTTTCCAAAAACTGCAGCTTCGAAATCTCCGGCGCCTGCACCATTATTTTGAGAGATTTCTGCCGAAAAACGGAAGCCTATTTGTGAGACGAAGCGAGCAATTTCCTCCAATCGTGGCGGCAGTTTTCCGGCATACGATTGAAGGGATTGGGTGAATGTGGACGCAGTAGCGAGCGTCATCGTTGCAGCAGTGACAGATCCAGCAAAAACGAATCCATATGCAGTCTCGAAAAATGAACTCGGCTCAAAATTTTCCGTCGTTGGAATGGGCCGACAGATTACGGGAAGTGCATGAATCTTCGCGCCAGAATCGGTGGAAACAAAAGCTCCGCCATGGGCGCTGGGACGGCTGATTCTTGTATCCGCTGCCACCCAGATACACTTGTCGGCTTCCTCATACCAGACGGCAGCGATCGTCATTTGCGCCTCAGGAAATCTATCATTTCATCGGCCCGCTGAACGCCCGCAACACGAACGGCACCGCCGCCAGCAGCATCGCCGTAAGACCTGTGGCCGGCAGACCGTACCATTCGATGAGCGGCCCGGTGACGATGGCCGAGAACACCGTGATGCCGCCGGCGAACGAGTCGTTGACCCCGATGGCGCGGCCGCGCTCCTCGGTGCGGGAATGGTCGGCGATGAAGGCCGTGGCGGCGACGTTCGCGCCCGCCCAGCCGAGGCCGACAAGGAACGTGCCCAGCGTCACAGTGGCGATTCCCGACGTGTAGGCGACCAGCGCCGCGCCGATCAGCGACACGAATACACCGGGGAACATCACGGTCGAGCGCCCGTACCGGTCGGCCAGCCTGCCGAGCGGGATCGTGAACGCGAACATGCCGGCCGAATGGAACGTGTGGGAAATCGCGATCGTGGTCAGCGAATGGCCGTGATGCTGCAGCACAAGCGAGGTCAGCACCATCACGATCGACATGTTGCCGGTGGCGGCGCAGTTCGACAGGATCGCCAGCCGGATCGACGGGTTCGACAGCAGCCGCCAGGCGCTGAAATCCTTCGGCGGCTCGGCCGGCTTTGCCGGCGTCGGCATTCCGGGCCAGTACTGGCTCAGGTTCTGGCCAATCACCTTCGGGTCCGGATTGACGAAATACACCACCACCATGCCGATGATGATCAGCACCGGCATGAAGAACCACGGCAAGCCGAGCGGATCGAGCCCGGTGGAGCGCGAGATGCTGTCGGCGAACTTGACCAGCATCGGGCTTAGAATGAGGCCGAACAGCGAGCCCAGCGCCACGTAGCCCAGCGCCCGCGCCCGCATCGGCGCCGGGAACATGTCGGTGACGCCGACGCGCATCTGCTGCGCGCCGTTCATCCCCATGCCGAAGGTCAGCAGGCCGATCACGTAGAGCGGCGCGCTGCGCACATACATGGCTGTGCCGAGCATCAGCGTGCCGCACATCGCCAGCACGAGGCCGAAGAAGATGCCGGGCTTGCGGCCGTATTTGTCGGTGATCTTGCCCATCGGGTAGGCGACCAGAAAGCGGCTCAGCCCCACCAGCGCCACCGAGAGCCCGGCGAGCCCTGCCGAGCCGGTGAGGCTCACCACCATCAGCGGCCCGAAGCCGTAGGAAAACTGCATGCCCGCGCCGGTGAAGCTCTGGGACAGCGAAAACAGGATCATGTTTCGCTTGATGAGCGGCGGTATTTTCATCGACATGCGGCATTTCCGGCGGCGTCGCGACGGTCGGACGACCGGCGGACCCGGCAAGCGTTCCTCTCGAGCGGCTTCTGTGAGTTGCGGCCAAAGACTATGGGCGGGCGGCCCTGTCAACCGCGCCGCATCGCATTACATGGGAACCGGGGGCCCGACCTAACGGCGACCACCCTGGAGCAGACTATGACCGAGACGATCGCCCATCCCCGCCGCCCGCTGGCCGATCTCGCATGGGCGATCGCGCCCGTCGTACTCGCCTCCGCACTGGGGCAGCTCGCGTCGTTCCCGAACCTCGCGCCGTGGTACGCGAGCCTCGTCAAGCCGTCGTTCAATCCGCCGAACTGGATTTTCGGCCCCGTGTGGACGACGCTCTACGTGCTGATGGCGCTCGCGGTCTGGCGCATCCTGCGCGCGCCCGAGTCGCCGAACCGCCGCATGGCGCTGACGCTGTTCTTCGCGCAGCTGGCGCTGAACGCCGCATGGTCGTGGATGTTCTTCGCCGCGCATTCGCCGCTGCTGGGGCTGATCAACGTCATCCCGCAATGGCTGGCGGTGGTGGCGACGATCCATTTCTTTCGCAAGGTGGACCGCACCGCCGCATATTTGATGGTCCCGCTGGCCTGCTGGGTGGCGTTCGCGGCAGTGCTGAACGCGGCGTTGTGGCGGTTGAACTAACTTACCCCCGCTCCTGCAGAAACCGCAGCACCCTCGGCGCCAACCACGCGCTCCTGCTGCCGGGTTCGTCAATCGGGTCGGACACGAAGTAATGGCCTGCGCCGTCGGCCACGAGGCGGCGGGTGTAGAAGCCCGCCAGACGCAGCGCGAAGTGGAAGTCGTCCGTCTGCGAATAATGCACCACGTCGTCCTGATTGCCGTGCATCAGGTAGAACGATGGCCCGACGTTGCGAGTTTCCACATAGGTCATCGGCGACGCGTCGATATAGGCGCGGCGGTCCTGCATGGGCGGGAAGCCCATGAACTTCTGAACGATGTGATCGTTGGGGCGGATCGGCTGGTCGTGCAGCCATTGGGCGTAGAGATCGTAGATGCCGTAATTGCCCACGACGGCCTTCACCCTGGTCGAGACCCTGGCGAATTCGTCCTCTGGATAGCGGTTGGCGAATTCCGACCGCTCGCCCGCCAACGCCACCAGCGCCGACAGATAGCCGCCGGCCGAATCGCCCATCAGCGAGATGCGGTCGGGATCGACGCCGAGTTGCACCGCCTTGCCGCGCACATATTGCACCGCCGCCCGGCAATCGAGGAAGCATTCGGGCCAGCTCTTCTGCGTCGCCGACGAATAGCGGTAGGAGATCGCGAACACCGCCCAGCCGCGCGGCGCGAGCCATTCGCCCCAGTATTCGTAATTGTCCGGCCCGCCCTGCTGCCAGCCGCCGCCATGAATGCAGATCAGCACCGGAAACGGCCCGTCGCCCTTCGGCCGCCAGAAGCTGCCATGCAGCGCGACGCCGTCGTGCCGGGCGTATTCGACCTTATGCTGGACGGTGAAGCCGGATGTGTCACTCATTCGCATTCGCCTCGCGCTTCGTCTTGTGGGCAACCGGGAAAGCCTTGCGGCCGCCGCGCATGATGCGGCCCGGCGTATGGTCAGTGGTGATCAGCCGTTCCGCCAGATGCAGGCAACGCTGCGCCAGTTCGCCGGCGCCCTGCGCCAGCTCGGCCGAGTCCTGAACGATGCGGACGTTTTCTTCCATGTCTTCGCGCGACCAGCCGCGCGAATGGGCCACATAGGGAAATTGCGGAAACAGGAAGCCCAGTTCGGCAAAGAAGCCGAGCATCTGGCCCGCGACGCCCTGAATGTTGTCCTGCCCGCCAACGATGATGAAGCCCGCCACCTTGTTGCGGATCAGCACGCGATTGTGCGTGGTGATGGCGTTCTGCACGCAGTTGAGCCGTTCGGCCATGCGGAAGTAGAGCGATGAGGCGGCGCCCCAGCGGATCGGCGTCGAGACGATGACGGCGTCGGCCCAATGCACCAGCGCCTCATACACACGATCGAGCTGGTCGTCGGGGTCCATCTGGGTGATCGAACATGGCCACGTGCAGGCATGCGCGGCCTTCGAGTAATAGCCCTCGCAGGCGCGAAACGAGAGATCGTTGAGGCGGATCAGCTGCGTCTCCGCGCCGGACGCCTTGGCGGACTCGAGCGCCGCCTCCAGCAGATGGTCGGAGCCCGAGAAGCGCGGATTCTTCGGGTCCATCGCGGTCGTCGACAGGCCCGCAAGCCGTAGCGGACCGGGCGCGCGTTCGATCTTGCGGGCGAGCGAATGGGGGTCATGCGGCTGTTTGGTGCGGCGCGTCGGCGCGGCCAGATTGACTTGCAATCGCCCGCTGTCGACCCGCACCGGAAACGACGGCACTGCGTCCGCCTCGAACCCCGGCTCGCCCTTGCCGGTAACGCGGTGGAATTTCCACTGATGCCATGGGCAGGTGATGTAATCGCCGTCGAGCGCGCCTTCGCCCAGCGGGCCGCCGACGTGATTGCAGGCGTTCGAGACCGCCCCAAACACGCCATCGCGGCACGAAACCGCCAGCGACGTGCTGCGCGCCTCGACCCGCCGCAGCGGCGTCTGCGCCAGCGCCTCGGCGGATCCGATGTCGACCCAGTCTTCCCGCCCGTCCATGGCGCCTCCCGCCCCTCGCGGGGCCGACCTGTTGATCCTGCCGGTAACGCGCCCAAAGGCAATTGCCAAGCCCGGCCGGGCTTGGATTTCCATCGCGCGCGAGTCTGTCCTAAGACGGGACGCCACCCGCAACCGGAGGAAAGCATGGAGGCGAAAGCCGCACGAGTGCCGTTGTTCGATATTTACCGGACATTCTTCTGGATCGGCCTGTTCAGCTTCGGCGGCGGCCTGCTGCCGTGGATCCAGCGCGAGGTGGTGAGCGTGCGCAAATGGCTGACGGACGAGGAATTCTTCCCCGCCGTGGCGCTGTCGCAGGTTCTGCCCGGCGTGAACTCGACCAACGTGGCCGTTTATGTCGGCCAGCATGTCCGCGGCGCGCTCGGTTCGACGGTGGCGCTGGCGGGAATCCTCACCGGCCCGTTCGCGATGGTGCTGATTGCGGCTGTCTCCTACAAGGTCGTGCTCGGCGTGCCGGCCATTCAGGCTGCAGCGGCGGGCGTTGCGGCGGGCGCAATCGGCATGCTGCTGCGCACCGGCGTGTCGGCCGTGCAGGCGGCCGGGTACAAGCCTGCGCCCGTGCTGATCATGGCGACCACCTTCGCGCTGATCGGCATTTTCCATTTTTCGCTCGTCACGGTCGTCATCGTGATGACGCCGATCAGCGTGCTGTGCGCCTGGCCGCGGGGCAAGCGCGATGCGTGAGGACAACAATCTTCTCGGCCTCATCGCCGTCCTCGCGCCCCTGTCGCTCGCCAGCGTCGGCGGCGCGACCGCCATCTATGCGCCCTTGCAGCACGACGCTGTCGACGTCCGGCAATGGGTGACGCCGCAGGAATTCCTCGACTACTTCGCCATCATGCGTTTCATGCCCGGCCCGAGTTCGATGCTAGGGGCGCTGATCGGCTGGAAGATCGAGGGACTGGCGGGCGCTATCGTGGCGACGCTGTCGCTTTACATTCCATCATCCCTGCTCTGCTACGCGGCGGCGCGCACCTGGCACCGCTTTCGCGGCCAGCCGTGGCACACGGCGCTCGAACGTGGATTGCTGCCGGTGGCGGCGGGCCTCATCTGCGCGGGCGTGCTGGCGCTGTTCCAGCTCAGCGGCGGCAGTTTCAAGGTCGGCGCGCTCATCGTCGGCGTCGCGCTCGTGCTGACGTTTCGAAAAAAAATGCACCCGACAGGGCTTTTAATCGCGAGCGCCGCCATCTTCGAAGCGGCCTATTTTGCAGGATATTGAAGATTAACGGGCCTAAGTCGAAATTGTCGAATTGATAACCCTAACGGCCCTTCAGACCATCGGTAACCCTGTCATAAACGTTCCGAAAGAGGCGAGCTCTATACCTGTGATCACACCGGCCGCCCGATGAGCAGGGCGACGGAACTCAAGGAGCAGATCACATGAAAAACCTTTTCGCCCGTTTCCTGAACGACCAGTCCGGCGCCACCGCCATTGAATACGGCCTGATCGCCGGCCTCATCGGCGTCGTGGTCATCGGCGCTGTGACGACTGTCGGCACCAAGGTGTCGAACCAGTTCACCGCCATCGGCGCCGCCCTCAAGTAATTGACCAGAGGGCGTTGCGGATCGCCACAGCGCCCTCCCCGTCAATTTCTTCCTCACATTCCGTTTTCATCCCGCATGTCCGACACGTTCGGCGACGGGTTCAAGGAGAACTTGCCATGAAGACTCTTTTCGCCCGTTTCCTGAACGACCAGTCCGGCGCAACCGCGATTGAATACGGCCTCATCGCCGGCCTCATCGGCGTCGTGGTCATCGGCGCTGTGACGACTGTCGGCACCAAGGTGTCGAACCAGTTCACCGCCATCGGCGCGGCCCTCAAGTAATTGATCAGAGGGCGTTGCGGATCGCCGCAGCGCCCTCCCCGTCGGTTCCTTCCTCACATTCCCATTTCATCCCGTACGTCCGACGCGATCGGCGGCGGAACAAAGGAGACCATGCCATGAAGAACATTTTCGCCCGTTTCCTGAACGACCAGTCCGGCGCGACCGCCATCGAATACGGCCTCATCGCCGGCCTCATCGGCGTCGTGGTCATCGGCGCTGTGACGACTGTCGGCACGAAGGTGTCGAACCAGTTCACCGCCATCGGCGCCGCCCTGAAGTAATCGACGCGGGCGTTCCGGATCGCCGGGACGCCCGAACATCTTCATTGCTTCATACGATTGCTCGCTCACGACGCCCGGATGGCTCTGCTGTCCGGGCGTTGGCTTGTGTGCGTCGAAGAAGACGGACTCAAACAAAAACGGCGCGGCGATGTTACGCCGCGCCGTTTTCGCTTGCACGCCCCTGTCAGTTCGTGAGAGCCACCGTGCCCGAATCCGAGCCTAGACCCTTGGGCACGGGAACATCGGTGCCGTTGTAATTGGTGTTGAGGAACATCGTCGGGCCGCCGCTGAGGTAGACCGAATTCGCCACGATGATCGTGAACGCCGAATTCTGTGCGACTGGGGCCGAGCCGCCGAACTGCAGATTGCCTTTCGGCAGATAGATCGTTCCGAGAAACTTCGTTGCGTTGTTGCTGTCGATCTGGAATGTCTTGCTGTCGCTGACCGACGGATTCTGAAAGAACAGCATGCCGGCCATGACGCCGTCCTTCGGCGCACCGAGACTCAGGTTCGAGGTCTTGTCGAAATTGATCTTCGAATCTTCGTTGGCAAAATAGAAACCGACATAATTACCGTTCAGCGTGCCGCCGTTGTCGACGCGCAGATCGCCGTTCTTCATGATGTAGACGCCGGCCATCAGATTGACAGTCGCGCCGCCGGTGACGCGCAGTCCGCCACAATAGACGCCCGGAAACAACGAGACGACGCCGCTGCTGGCGACCACGTTCGTCTTCGTCGCGTCGCAGGCGGCCACGGGCGGCGTCGCGCGGCCCTTGAGCGGATCGACTATCGCCGGACATCCGGTCTTCGGGTACGGACTGAAATTGGCGTCGGTGCCGCCGACGCCGCCGACCGTGCATGTATAGCTCGATTGAAGGAATGAGCTCGACTGCGATGCAAGCCCATTGGGCTGCGGCGAATTGCTGAACACCGAACAGCCATTGGCGGACATGCGCGCCGATTGATCCAGCACAATCGCCCAATTGTTCTTCGTGTCGAGACCGACCACGCAGATCGGCGGCCCGCTGGTGAGTTTCGCCGTCGCGCGCGTCCCGATCGTGGCGCTCATCACGCCGACCGACTTCGCCAGAAAGGTCGACACGTCAGCCGACAGGTTGATCGTCACACTGGCGTTGTCGCTGCCGATGGTCCCGCTGAAGTTGATCGGGTTCGGGGTGACGGAAACCGCGTTGCCGTTGACGAAATTCTGCGCCACCGCCAGCGCGGTGCCAGACGCCGCCGAGCCAAGCCGCATTTCGCGCGCCGCCGCCAGCGCCGCCGAATCCGTCAGCTCCTGCAATCTGACGCGAGCGCCACTGAGCGTATTGTAGTCGACGGCCAGCGCCGTCATCCCCATCAGAACCGGCGTCGACACCGCAAAGGTGACGGCGACGCCGCCCTTGCGATCGCGCGCGAAGCGTCTGTGGCGAGGAAACATCTTTTTCGAAAAGCCGCTGAACATAACAATCCCGAACATTAGCGGTGCACCAAGCATTTGCCGATGTCGGGATTGAGGATGAGTTAAACGGCCTTAAACCTTACGGGCGTAGTTAACGTAACGTACGCTCAAGCAAACTCAGCGCTTCGGCGCCACGAGCGCAAAGAGCGCGCCCTGCGGATCGAGAGCCTGCACGATGAACATCGGACCCGGCACTTCGGACGGCCCATGCACGATGCGGCCGCCGTTTTCGGTGATGCGCGTCACCGCCGCGTCGATGGCGTCGACGTTGAAATAATACAGCCAGTAAGGCCATTGGATGTCCGGCATTCTGGTCATCATGCCGCCGACCGCCCATTCGCCGCCGGTCTTGAACATCTGGTAGACGCCCATCGGGCCCATATCCATCGCGTCGGATTTGGTCCAGCCGAACACCGTGGCATAGAAATCGAACGCCTTCTGCAGATCGTGCGCCTGCAATTCGCGCCAGCCCACGTGGCCGGGCGCGGTCGGCGGGATCTCGGGCATCGGCTGCTCGCTGAAGCCGCGCATGACGATGAACGCCGCGCCGCCCGGATCGGCCACCACCGCGAAGCGCCCGACACCCGGAATATCCTGCGCCTCGCGCAACACCGAACCGCCCGCCGCCTTGATGCGCGTCACGCAATCGTCGACGTCGCTCACACCGATATAGCCGTTCCAGCATGGCGGCACGCCGCGCGCCTTGGCGTCGGCCTGCAATTCCATCAGGCCGCCCATCGGCACGCCATTGGCGGCGAAGTGAACGTAATCCTGCCCGGCCGTATCGGAGTCGCTCGCCTCCCAGCCGACAACCTTGGTGTAGAACGCCTTTGCGGCCGGCACGTCCGTGGTCATCACGTCGTACCAGATGAACTTGCCTTCGTATTTGGATGACATCGCTATTTCCCCTTGCTGATGAAGTCTGCGGCTCAGGCCCGGCCGTCGAAGGCCCGGCGCAATTCGCCGATGTCGAGTTTGATCATGTTGTTGACCGCATGCATCACGCGCCCGGCCTGCTCGGGCGTGCCGCCCGACAGCATATCGAGGATTTGTGACGGCACGATCTGCCACGACAGGCCGTAACGATCCTTCAGCCAGCCGCATGCGACTTCCTGTCCGCCGTCGGTAAGCTTTCGCCAGTAATGGTC
>CANJEY010000118.1 GCA_947472615.1 Beijerinckiaceae bacterium | reverse complement strand
CTGGAACAGACCATAAGATTTCATGCTGGCTGGTGCAGAATGACTGATTCACAGTTCGCGCCTCCGAGCCCGTTGATCGAAGTACAGAACCTGTGCGTCGATTATAAGATCAGGAGCGGAGGGCTACATAAGTCCATCCGCGCGGTCGATTGCTTCAGCATGCGGATCGCGAGGGGCGAAATCGTGGCGCTTGTCGGCGAGAGCGGGTGCGGCAAGTCGACGACCGGGCGTGCGTTGGCCCGGCTCGTTCGGCCTTCCAATGGCGCAATCCTGTTTTCCGGAATTGATATTTCACACCTGCCGGAGCGTCGACTGCGGGTGCATCGTTCGAAAATACAGATGGTGTTCCAGCACCCGGGACCAGCGCTCAATCCGCGTGTGCTGATCTGGCGTTCGATCGCAGAGCCTCTTGAGGCGATCGGCGTCAAGTCTGAGGATTGCAGGCTGAGAGTAGATGCAATTCTGCAAAAGGTGGGCCTTCCGGCACAAGCCGGGCAACGCTACAGCCATGAACTGAGCGGCGGCCAATTGCAGAGAGTAGCCATTGCCCGGGCTCTGGTCGGTAGACCTGACTTTGTCGTCGCCGACGAACCGTTGTCATCTCTGGACCTTTCGGTTCAGGCGCAAATCATGGTTTTGTTAAAGGAGTTGCAAGAGGAGTTTGGAACGAGTCTCCTGTTCATCACCCATGATCTCGCGGCAGCAGAATACCTGTCGAACCGCATCGCCGTGATGTATCTGAGCAAACTGGTTGAATGCGCGCCCGCGCAAGAATTTTCGCGCCGCGCGTTGCATCCGTATTCAAAGGCATTGCTCGATTCAATTCCACTTATGGATCCCGGCCTCGAGCGCAACCGGCATGTCGAGCCGTTACCCGGAGAAGTGCCAAGTCCTCTCAATCCGCCAACGGGTTGCCGATTCCACACGCGCTGCCCGTTGGCTGACGAACGGTGTCGTCGGGAAGAACCGATGATGCGAAAGGTTTCTGATGAACACGAAATCGCCTGTTGGCGCGTCTGAGCGCCTTGACGCCGAGCTCCTGCGGGGGCTCGCGGATCGCGAGCGCGGCCTGTTCGTTATCGGGAGGCCGGCCCCAATCCTGAAGCGCGTGATCAAGCCTGCCTTCACGTGGGAACACGCTGAACCTGGCTTTACGTTTCCCGCGCTTGAATACACGATTAGTCGAGGCGCGCTTGAGCAGTTCTTGTCGCTGGCTGGCAGGTGCGGTCTCGAGATGACCCGTCGACAATACAAGAATGTTCCGATGATGTTCTTCACGGATGAACCGATGCAATGCATCGTGACATTGTTCCAGAAATCCGGACGCCTGCATGCCAGCCATGAGATGGAAGGCTTCCAGCCGGTCCCAGTTGGCGCCACTGTGCGTTCAATCGCCAAAGTCGAGAATCGCTTCATCCGGTCGATCGGACAATTTGTCAAAATATGCTGTGTAACCGCAATTGTAGATGAGTGCGGATTGACGCCAGCGGTCAAGACGACGGCTACCCTTGTTCTGTAAGGTCTTAGAGCAGATAAGGCTCAACATGCGACAAAGCCCCAAGTGGGCGTTGTCGAAGCAAAGGTCGTTCGAAGCGACCTAGCTGCCCGGCCTGGAAGCTGAGCTCTTCGCTTTCCCGAACGCCCGCCATGATGACCAGGTTGATTCCATCAGCCAGGCCCTCGCATGGCGACAGAGAATCATTGGAGCAAGCAGGGTGTGATCAACTCAGTTCGTCGATCATGTGCGTCTCAAACAACGTCAGTAGTTGAACCACGGTGCATCAGCTTTGCCGAGCCACTGTCTTTAACGTTCCTGGTTGCTTTGGACGTCGCGCTGCTGGGTTATGATCAATATTCGAGCCGCGCCCATCGCGCCCGTTGACGTCAGCAAGATGCGTGACGCCTTGAGCACGCGCGCCGATTAGCCTGACATCGTCCATGCCCTCGTATCGGGGCCGCCTCATATCAATTGGCGGCTTCTTTCGTTTCAAATTATGCGTCCATATCGTCTATTGGCGCGTTGCTGCCGCCAACTGTTCGCCGGAAGCCTCACCGGCGGCGTCCGCTCCCAAGGGTATCACGGTGTTTGTAAGAAACCGGGGCCGAAAATTATGCTCTCGTCGGATTTCAGGGGGATCGCCGACATGAAAATCAGCGACGGATTGCAACCGGCTCGTCGCTCATTGGCGCATCGCTGACATTACCGCGCCGCAGCGTCATGGCCGAACCTGAAGGAACAGCGGACATTGGCGACGCCAATTCGTGGACGATTCCGGCGCTGTCCAAAACGTGATATGTTTAGACATCTAAGCAAGTCATACCGCCGATGCCCAACGATCCGCTTCGCCATCCGTCCGCCGCCGCCCGCATGCGCCTTCACCGTCTGCGCAAACAATCGGGGCTGACCTGCCTCACGGTAGAACTACGCAATACGGAGATCACGGCGCTCGTGCGCAAGGGGCTGCTCCAACCCGACAGTCGGCACGACCTCAAGGCGGTCCGGACGGCCATGTATGTGTTTCTGGACCGCAGTCTCGGAGATGTCGCGTGACGCGCAACACAGTGGTGGCGCTGACCAAGCCCAAGCACGCTGGCGGTCGGCCGACGCTCTATAGGTCTGAGCACTGCAAGGCGATTATGGAAGCCATGGCGACCGGCCTGTCTGCGGAAGCTGCGGCGGCGAAGGTCGGTATATCGGCGCGATCTCTATTCAACTGGCAGCAACAGCACCCGGAGTTCCTGCAGGCCATTCAGGAAGGACGGCAGCTGTCCACCCTGTGGTGGGAGGAACGCGCACTGGACATGGCGCAGGGGAAGCCGGGCAACGCCATGATCGTCAGTCTTGGTCTGCGGAATCGTTCACGGGCCGCCAGCGGATGGCACCATGATGCGCAACGGCTCGAGCACACTGGGCCAGATGGCGGCCCCATCAAGACCGTCAGCGCGCCGCCGCTGGATCTGAGCGCGCTGCCCCATCATCTCCGGGAGGAATTGCGGGCGGTGCTGGTCGCGCAGCTGGCGAAGGCGAAGCAGATTGATGGTTCGTGCGAGGAAGATTGAGGCGCGCGCCTTCAGGGTGCAAGAGGTAGGTTAAAAAGCGCCGGAACGAGACTCGCGGGTAAACTAACTGCTTGAGAAGTGTGGGAATGAATGTGGGAACTGAATTGCAGACTCTCGTAAATATATGATTTTATATATAAAAATAGATCAACTGGCGGAAGGGGTGGGATTCGAACCCACGGTGGGCTTTCACCCACGGCGGTTTTCAAGACCGCTGCCTTAAACCACTCGGCCACCCTTCCGCAGTCGCGGTTGCGAAACGACTCACTAACCAAATTACGCCGCCAAGGCCAGTCCGGGGCGGGCGGGGACAGCGAAATTCCCGCGCCGCCACATTGCGGACACGATCGACGCCCAACCCACCCGGACATTGATGCAGCCCATGGCGGGACTTAACGATAATTCGCAAATTGCCGCCCGGGCGTTAATCGCCGGTCAACCAACCTTGAGCCAAGGTCTTGCTTGGCGTAGAGGTTAACGTCGGCATCGCGCCGGACATCCGTCCGGACCGGTCGAGGGAAATCGCTGATGCGCCGCAAGCGTACTCGAGTGTCAGTGTTGCGTTTCATGAGTACAGTCGCAGTGTCTTGCGTCACGGATGATGTGCGTCGGTATGGCCGGTCATCTCTTTCCCTGTTGGCCGGCGGCGTCGTCGCGCTCGCGCTGGCTGGTTGCGCCCAGCAACCGCAGCAGCAGAGCGGCCAGCGGACTTCCGAGTATTTTCCCGCTTCAAAGTATGGTCCGGCCAGCGCCCGCGTGGTGGCTGACGGGCAGCCAGTGCCGCGCGGCGGCGGGAAATATCTGGTCGGCAGGCCCTATTCGATCGCCGGCAAACGCTATCGGCCGGGCGAGATGGCGGTCGGGCAGACCCAGGTCGGCAAGGCCTCGTGGTATGGCTCGGCGTTCCACGGCCGCCGTACCGCCAATGGCGAAATCTATGACATGGCGGCATTCACGGCCGCGCATCCCACGATGCCGCTGCCCAGCTACGCCCGCGTCACCAATGTTGACAATGGCCGCTCCATCATCGTCCGCGTCAACGATCGCGGCCCCTATCATGGTGGCCGGGTCATGGATCTGTCCAGTCGGGCGGCGGACGCCCTCGACTACAAGCGTTCCGGCACGGCCAGCGTGAAAGTGGACTATCTCGGCGCAGCCAGCCTCGCAGGCTCCGACGACGCCAAGTTGCTCGCCACGCTGCGGACCGACGGCAAGCCGGCGACGCTCGACGGGTTCGGCGGGCCGTCGCCCGTCATGGTGGCTGAGGAAGCGCCGCGCCCGAGCTTCACGCAGCGTGTCGCGCAATTGCAAACCACCACAGTCGCGGCCAGCCAGCCGGCGCCCGCGCCAGTCCAGCCTGCGGCTGCCGCCGTCGCGCCGCAATTGGCGTCGCTCAAGCCGGCCCAGATGCCCGCCAAGGTGCCGCTGCCGCCGTCGCGGCCGTTCGATCTGGGCACCATTCCGGGCGCGGGTGTGCCGATCGCGCCGTCGCCTCGTCTGCGGCAGGCCTTCGCCACCTTCTACGCGCCTCCGACGGATGGCATTACGACTCTGCTGGAAAAGCAGGGAATGTTTAGCGCGGTCGACAGGCTGGAGCAGGGTCGGGCTTTCTCGCGCCGGTGAGGGCGTTGCCTTCAGCTGCGGCAGATAACCCCTGTCCAGTAAATAGCTTAGGACGATTGGCTGACAATCTGGTTCGCCCGTCGCGCGGGGCGCATTGATTTGTCCGCCGCCGATGTGCACATTCGCGCCGATGCGCCTCAGGCGTCCGTCAGTGAGGTCGGATTGGAATTCGCCGCCAAGTTTCGCGCTGCGCTTTGTGCGCTGGCCCTGTGCGTTACGGCCGCGCCGTTCGCGCACGCCCAGACGTTCAACACGATCGCGCCTTACGCGATCCTGATGGACGCCGACACCGGGAGCGTCCTGTTCGAAAAGGCCGCCGATCAACTCACCTCGCCAGCCTCGCTTGCCAAGATCATGACGGCCGAAATGGTCTTCTACGAGATGGCGGAAGGCCGGCTGAAGCTCGACGACACGTTCACCGTGTCGGAAAACGCCTGGCGGCGCGGCGGCGCGGGAGCAGGCGGCTCCAGCATGTTCGCCCAGCTCAACAGCAAGATCCGCATCGAGGATCTGATCAAGGGTCTGGTGATTCAGTCCGGCAACGATTCCGCGATCGTTCTGGCCGAAGGCATCGCCGGCACCGAGGAAGCGTTCGCCAACCGGATGAACGCCCGCGCCCGCGAGCTTGGGCTCAACACGCTGACATTCCGCAACGCCTGGGGCCGGTTCGATCCGCAGCAAAAGGTGACGATGCGCGACATGGCGAAACTCGCCATTCACATCATCAAGACCTATCCGGACATGTACCGCTATTTCGGCGAGAAGGAGTTCACCTGGAACAAGATCCGCCAGCTAAACCGCAATCCGCTGCTGTTCATGGACATCGGGGCGGACGGATTGAAGACGGGCAACATTGACGACGCGGGCTTTGGGCTCGTTGGCTCGGCGGTCGACAATGGACAACGTCTGGTTCTGGCGATGAACGGGCTGAAGACCGCCCGCGAGCGCGCCGATGAAGCCCGCAAGCTGATATCGTGGGGCTTCCGGTCGTTCGACGCACGGACGATCTACACGGAGGGCGAGAATGTCGGCGTCGCCAAGGTCTATGGCGGCGCGAAGGGCGAGGTTCCGCTTGTGGCGGCCGGGCCGGTGAAACTGCTGGTGCCGCGCGGCAGCGCCGAGCGGATGACGGGCCGCATCGTCTATCAGGGTCCGCTCGTCGCGCCTGTGGACGAAGGCGCGCAGGTTGCGCGGCTCAAGGTGTTTCGCGGCAGTACGCTGGCGCTCGACATCCCGCTGAAGACGGGCGAGGCCGTGGCGCAAGGCACGCTCAGTCAGCGCGCCATGGACGCCGCGATGGAGTTCGGCATCGGCACGTTCCGCACATACGTGCTGAAGAAATGACCGCCGCCGCGCTGCGTCCAACCGCGCCGGGCTATTTCATCACGCTCGAAGGCGGGGAGGGGGCAGGTAAGTCGACGCAGGCGCGGCTCCTGTCCGAATATCTGGCCGGACAGGGCTACGACACGCTGACCACGCGCGAACCTGGCGGATCGCCGACCGCCGAAAAGCTGCGCGACGTTCTGCTATCGGGCGCGGTCGCGCCGCTGGGGCCGGCGGCTGAGGCCATCGTGTTTTCGGCCGCCCGCATCGATCATCTGGACAAGACGATCCGCCCGGCGTTGGCGCAAGGCTGTTACGTGATTTGCGATCGCTTCGCCGATTCGACGCGGGCCTATCAGGGCGCGCTCGGCAACCTCGATCCGCGCCTGATGCAGGCGCTGGAGACCGTGACGGTCGGTCAGACGCGGCCGGACCTGACGATCGTACTCGATCTACCCGCAGAGACTGGCCTGCAGCGCGCGTCTGCGCGGCGCGGCAATGGCGCGGCGGATCGGTTCGAAGCTGAAAATCTCGCTTTCCATCAGGCTTTGCGGCAGACGTTTCTCGACATCGCGGCCGCCGAGCCCGCGCGCTGCGTGGTGGTGGACGCGTTGCAAACGCCCGAGCAGGTGGCGAGCGCCATCCGGGCTTTGATCGAAGCCCGCATCGCCGCGCTTCCGCCGCAGCCGCGAGTTGGCGACAACGTCATCCCGCTATCGGCGGGCCGACGCGGACTCGCAGGCGCATGAAGCGCGCCACCGACGAGGCGCCGCCGGAAAGCGACCGGTTCGACGACGCGCCGCACCCGCGCGACACCTACGACCTGTTCGGCCATTCCGCTGCGGAAGCCCAATTGCTGGATGCCTATCGCGAAGGCCGGCTGCCGCAGGCGTGGATCATCGGCGGGCGCGAAGGCATCGGCAAGGCGACGCTGGCGTGGCGGTTCACGCGCTTCCTTCTGGCGCATCCCGATCCCACTGCCATCGTGGTGCGGGAGGCGACTGACCTGTCGGTGTCACCCGAAAATTCCGTCGCGCGCCGCATTTCGGCCCTGTCCCATGGCGACATCGCGCTGCTGCGACGAGAGTGGAACGAGAAAACCAAGAAGCACTACACAGAGATCAGGATCGACGACATCCGCCGCGCGCTCGATCTGTTTCGCCGCGCGTCGGGGGAAGGCGGCTGGCGCATCGCCATCATCGACGCCGCCGAAGACCTGAATCGTTCGGGCGCCAATGCGCTGCTCAAGCTGATCGAGGAGCCGCCGCCGCGCTCGCTGTTCCTGATCATCTCGCACACGCCCGGCCGCATCCTGCCGACGATCCGCTCGCGCAGCCGCATGCTGCTGCTCGAATCCCTGTCGACTCCGCAAGTCGTCGACGCCATCCGGCGCATGGACGAAATCTGGATGGAGCATGAGGAATCCGCGATTGAGAGCGCCGCCCAGCGGGCAGGGGGCTCGGTGCGGGACGCTTTGCGGCTTCTGAACGGCGGCGCGCTGGCGCTGGCCGACAAGGTCGATGGACTGCTGCGCCGCCTGCCCGAAGTGAACTGGATGGCCGTGCACGAACTCGCCGACAACGTCTCGAAACGTGAGGCGACCAGCGACTTCGAAGCGGTGCTGGCCAATGTCTACGACTGGATCGACGGCCGCGTGATCGAGCGCGCCGCGCTGGACGCACCCGCGCGCCTTGCACGCTATGCCGAGGTATGGGAAAAGGTCGCGGCGGCGGCGCGCGAGACTGAAGCGCTCAACCTTGATCGTCGGCCACTCCTCCTGTCGATCTTCGCGAATCTTTCCGAAGCCGCCCGCAATTGAACCGTGCAGGGATCAAGATGGCTTCGCGCCCCGGATTCTACATTACGACCGCGATTCCATACGCGAACGGCGCGCCCCACATCGGCCACGCCTACGAGCGGCTGGCGACCGATGCGATCCAGCGCTTCAAGCGTCTCGACGGTTACGATGTGCTGTTCGTCACCGGCATGGACGAGCACGGCCAG
The DNA here is from genome assembly GCA_947472615.1 of Beijerinckiaceae bacterium. Classification (GTDB taxonomy): domain Bacteria; phylum Pseudomonadota; class Alphaproteobacteria; order Rhizobiales; family Beijerinckiaceae; genus Terripilifer. The sequence goes on along the minus strand of CANJEY010000118.1, from coordinate 3,184 downwards.
AAGATGCAGCAGACAGCGGCGCGTGAAGGCATCACGGCGCAGCAACTCGCCGACCGCACGGCCGCCATGTTCGAGCAGATGGGCGAGGCGCTGAACGCCCACGCCGACGATATCGTCCGCACCACGCAGCAGCGCCATTACCTCGCCTCCGCGACCATCTGGGAACGCATGAAGGCGAATGGCGACATTTACCTGTCGAAATACGCCGGCTGGTATTCGGTGCGCGACGAAGCCTATTACGACGAAGGCGAACTGACGAAGAATTCCGATGGCTCCTACACGGCTCCGACCGGCACGCCGGTCGAATGGGTGGAAGAAGAAAGCTATTTCTTCAAGCTGTCGGCCTATGGCGAGCGCCTGCTCGCCTATTACGACGCCAATCCGTCATTCATCACGCCGGACAAATACCGCAACGAAATCGTCGCCTTCGTGAAGCGAGGACTGGCCGATCTGTCGATCAGCCGCACCACGTTCAACTGGGGCGTGCCGGTGCCGGGAGATCCGAAGCACGTCATGTATGTGTGGGTCGATGCGCTGACGAATTACCTCACCGGGACAGGATTTCCCGACGAAGCTGCGGAGCGCGCGCCCTACTGGCCGGCCGACGCGCATGTGATCGGCAAGGACATCACGCGCTTTCACGCGATCTACTGGCCGGCCTTCCTGATGTCGGCGAAGATCGAACTGCCGAAGCAGATCGTTGTGCATGGATTCCTGTTCAACCGCGGCGAGAAAATGTCGAAGTCGGTCGGCAACGTCATCGACCCGTTCACCCTGGCGTCGCACTATGGCGTCGATCAGCTCCGCTATTTCTTCCTGCGCGAAGTGCCGTTCGGTCAGGATGGCAACTATTCGCATGAGGCGATCGTCCAGCGCATCAACGCCGATCTCGCCAATGATCTCGGCAATCTGGCGCAACGCTCCCTGTCGATGATCGCCAAGAACGCTGCGGGAGCGATACCGGAACCCGGAGCGTTCAGCGACGCCGATCAGGCGATGCTCTCGCAGGCCGACGCCCTGGCGCAGAAGTCGCGCGATCTGATGCAGGATTTCAGTCTGCACCTCGTGCTCGGCGAAATCTGGCGCGTCGTAAGCGAGGCCAACCGTTATTTTGCGTCCGAGGAGCCGTGGCGGAAGGCCAAGACCGATTCTGCGCGCATGAACACGATTCTGTACGTCACGGCCGATGTTCTGCGCAATGTCGCCATCATGGCGCAGCCGGTGATTCCGGCGGCGGCGACGAAACTGCTCGATCTGCTCGGCGTTTCGTCCGACGCGCGCATGTTCATGAACGCCGGTGCCGCGCATCGGCTGCGCGCCGGCAAGAGCCTTCCCGCGCCAGCGCCGATCTTTCCGCGCTATGTGGAGGCGGAGCAGGGGAGTCAGAAGTCCTGATGCTGATCGACACGCATTGTCATCTCGACTTTCCCGAATTCGCGCCGGAACTCGACGCTGTCGTGGCGCGCGCGAAACAGGCCGGCGTCGGGCGTCTCATCACCATCTCGACGCATGTGGCGCGCTACGACTCGTATCGCGCCATCGCCGAGCGCTTCGACAACGTGTGGTTCACGGTCGGCACGCATCCCCATCGCGCGCATGAGGAATCCGACGTTTCAACCGAACGCCTCATCGAATTGTCGCAACATCCCCGCTGCATCGCGATCGGCGAGGCCGGTCTCGATTATCACTACGACAAGAGTCCGCGCGACGTGGCGCAGGCTGTATTCCGTCGTCACATCGCGGCGGCGCGCGCGACTGGATTGCCGTTGGTCATTCATTCGCGCGACGCCGACGACGACATGGCGATGATCTTGCGAGAGGAAATGGGGAAGGGGGCTTTCAGCGCCCTGCTCCATTGCTTCACCTCGTCGTGCGCGCTCGCGGAAGCCGGTCTCGAACTTGGGCTGACGATTTCGTTCTCTGGAGTCGTGACGTTCAAGAATTCTGAAGATCTGCGCGACATCGCGCGCGATATTCCGCTCGACCGCATCATCGTGGAAACCGACGCGCCATTCCTTGCTCCGATTCCCAATCGCGGCAAGCGCAACGAGTCGGCCTTCGTGGTCGAAACCGCGAAGGTCGTGGCTGCCTGCAAGGGCGTCGCGGCGGACGAGTTTGCGCGTCGCTCGACCGACAATGCGCTGCGGTTGTTCAGCAAGATGCCGCCGCTGACGGCCGATGAAAACGTGGCGCGCGCCGCATGAGCCTGAGCGTCCGCATCATGGGTTGCGGATCATCGGGCGGCGTGCCGCGTGTCGGGCAAGGCTGGGGCTCCTGCGATCCCGCCAATCCGAAGAACCGCAGACGCCGCTGCTCCATTCTGCTGGAGCGAACCGGCGACGACGGCGCGAAAACCGTCGTGCTTGTCGACACCGGGCCTGACCTCCGCGAGCAATTGCTGGATGCCGAGATTGATCGCCTCGACTCCATTCTGCTGACGCATTCGCATGCCGATCATACGCATGGCATTGACGACGTGCGGCCGCTCGTCATCCGCATGCATCGCCTTATCGATCTGCACATGGACGAACCGACGTCGCAGATCGTGCGTGAAAAGTTCGCCTATGTGTTCGAAACGCCGCCCGGCAGTTCCTATCCGCCGCTGCTGCTCGAACGACGATTGACGCCCGGCGATGCGGTGCGTCTGGCGGGGCCCGGCGGAGAGATCGAAGCCCTGCCGTTCAGGCTCGAACACGGCGAGATCGACGCGCTCGGATTTCGCGTCGGCGACATGGCCTATACGCCCGACGTGAACGCCATACCTGCCGAAAGCATCGGAGCGCTTGAAAACCTCGATCTCTGGATCGTCGATGCGCTACGCTACACGCGCCATCCGAGTCATTTCTCGCTGCCCGAAACGCTCGACTGGATCGTGCGCCTGAAACCGCGCCGGGCCATTCTCACCAATCTGCACACCGATCTCGATTACGAGACATTGCGGCGCGAACTGCCGCCGCATGTCGAGCCCGCTTTCGACGGCATGATCGTCACGCTCTGACCGCGACGGCGAGCGCGGCCACCGCTAGGCGGATCGCAGCAATTTCGTTACACTTGCGGCGATGTCGCCCATGAAGCGCGACGCATTGGGAGGAATTCATGCGCCATGCATTTGGACGCGTTGCGGTTGCGGCGGGAGTTTCTTGGATGTCGTGCAGCGCCGTTCTGGCACAATCGAGCGGCTATT
>CANJEY010000117.1 GCA_947472615.1 Beijerinckiaceae bacterium | reverse complement strand
GCCAGCCCCAGATGCAAAACAATGTCTGGTCGCTGTTCGTCGAGCGCACGCTTCAGCCGCTTGCGCAGGCCCTTGTACGTCACCGGCAATGTGGCGGTGACGAGTTCGACGCCGAGTCTGTCGAGCCGGCCGCGCGCGCGGCCGAGCCCCTCCGCGATGCGCAGCGTCGGATTCGAGGGCGCGCCCGGAAAGGCTCCGAACGCCGTGACCAGAATGCGGATGCGTTTGCGCGCCATGTCAGACCCCCAACAGCCCGGCAAGATCGGCCGCCGCCAGGGAGGGCGACAGCGCGCCCTGCGACACCTCGCCTTCAAGCTCGCGCAGGCGCGCCCGAACGGCGGGATCGCCCGTCAGGCGCGACCGGAACCGGTCTTCGAGTATCGCCCACATCCACCGCACCTGCTGACGCCCACGTCGGGTGGCGACTTCGCCCGCCGCGTCGAGCCTGCGGCGATGATCGACGATCCTGTCCCACAGGTCTTCGAGGCCCTCGCCGGTCAGGCCCGAGATCAGCACGACCGGGGGCGACCACAGGGTCGACGACGGCTGAACGATATGCAGCGCGGCGCGATATTCGCCAGCCGCCGCCATCGCGCGCGGCCGATTATCGCCGTCTGATTTGTTGACGGCGATCATGTCGGCAAGTTCGAGCACGCCTTTCTTGATGCCCTGCAATTCGTCGCCCGCTCCCGGCAGCATCAGCACGAGAAAGAAATCCGTCATGTCGGACACGGCGGTTTCCGACTGTCCAATGCCGACCGTCTCGACCAGAATCACGTCGAAGCCCGCGGCCTCGCACAGCAGCATTGTCTCGCGCGTCCTGGCCGCAACGCCGCCCAGCGTTCCCGACGACGGCGAGGGGCGGATGAAGGCCGTTCGGTCCATCGACAGCCGCGCCATGCGGGTCTTGTCGCCAAGAATCGAGCCGCCCGTCCGGCTCGAAGACGGATCGACCGCCAGCACGGCGACGCGATGGCCTTTCGCCGACAGATGCGAGCCGAGAGCGTCGATCGTGGTCGATTTGCCGACGCCCGGAACGCCCGTCACGCCGACCCGGATCGCCTTGCCGGTGAACGGCAGCAGCGCCTGCACCAGTTTGGCGGCGCGCGCCTGATGATCGGGCTTGCGGCTTTCGACCAGCGTAATGGCGCGCGCCAGCACGGCGCGGTCGCCGGCCCGGATCGCCTGCCCCATCGCGTCCACATCGACATGGTCTGCGCTCATCGGTCGAGTTCTACACGCGCCAAACACGAGTCGGAAGCGCCGGTCCCATTCTGGTCATGATTGACCGGCACAAGCCGCGCACGCCGCCGAAGCGGCGTTCACGTTTCATCAACCTTTGCGGGCCGATGAAAACGCTTCGGATTGCCTGACCCTGGATCAAAGCATGACAATCTGCGGGCGCGGTTTCGCGCCGTCGCCTATTCTGCTCCGTCGAGCCGCCATCCTGTGCTTCGCGCTTGGCCTCGCCGGATGCAGCGCCAGCGCGTTCGACATCACGTCGTCGCTGCCGGCGATTTCCAATCCGCTCGCCTCGAAACCCGCCGCCGACCCGGTTCCGGTGACGGTGTTCGTCGCCTCGACGCGCCCCACCGCCTCGAGCAGCATCCGCCGCGCGCCCGGCGAGGGCAGCGCTCATTTCTCGATGGCGACCGTGACGGTGCCGCCCGGCCATAGGGCCGGTCAGGTCGAGACGCCCAGCTTCGGTAAGCCCGACCCCGCCAAGCATTTCACCTTGGCGCGCGACAGGTCGCTCGCGAACAAGGATTTCATCAACACCGTCGCCACGCATCTCTCAGGCCGCGTCGGCTCCAACCGCGACGTGCTGGTGTTCGTGCACGGTTACAACACGGGCTTCGAGGAAGCCCGGCTGCGGCTGGCGCAGATCGTGGCCGATGGGCGCTTCGGCGGCGTGCCGGTGCTGTTCGCATGGCCCTCGCGCGGCGAGATTACCGCCTATGTGTCGGACAAGGACAGCGCGACCGCCTCGCGCGACGCGCTGACCCGGCTCTATCTCGACCTCTCGAAGATTCCCGATGTCGGCCGCATTCATGTGCTGGCGCATTCCATGGGCGCGTGGCTGGCGATGGAGGGCTTGCGCGAAGCCGGCATCGGCGGCCATCCGGGCCTCGACGGCCGCCTCGGCGAAGTGATGCTGGCGGCGCCCGACATCGACCTCGCGGTGTTCCGCCAGCAAGTCGGCCGCATCGGGCCGGCCCGCGTTTCGGTCTTCGTATCGTCGAACGATCGGGCGCTGACGCTATCGAGCCTGATCGCCCGCGACCGGCCGCGCGTCGGGGCGATGAACCCGCGCAACGAGGGCGAACGGCTGGAGCTGAAGCGGCTCGGCGTGACGATCTACGATCTCTCCGGCGCGCCGCGGGGCATCATCGGCCACGACGTCTATGCCGACGCCCCGCAGGTGATCCGACTCATCGGCTCGGAACTCGGCCGTGCGCGCGACGAGGACGCGCATGTCAGCTCGGTTCTGGGAAGTCCGGACGTGCGGCCCTCAGGCCCCGAGGTGGCGGCGGAAGCTCTGCCGCCGCCGGTCGCGCAGGCGAACTGAAAACTCACGCGGCCTTGCGCTGCAGGTTGACGCGGAACACCTGATCGAAGCCCAGTCCGCCGCCCGCCTCCTTGTCGGCGTTCGACACGAAGCGGCGCTGCACTTCTTCCGGCTGCGCATCGAAGTGCGCCCTGCGCTTGGCGTCGCGGTCGATCTGGTCGGCCTTCCATTCGTCGAAGTTCGCGAAGGTGCGGCGGGCGCGATACATCACGTCCCGCTTCGCCTGCATGCCGTTGGCGACGAGCGCCAGAAGCACCCGGAAGGCGTCGGTGCGGACGATCGTCTCGTCGTTCACCAGCTTGGTCGCCTCATGATAATTGCCCGACGGCACAGGCTCCATCACGTACAGAACGCCGCCCGGCTTCAGCACCCGCATGGCCTCGGCCAGAGCGGCGGCCGGATTTGGCATATGATGCAGGCTGTTGGAAAACGCCACCATGTCGAAGGTCGCATCGCCCCAAGGCAGCGCCTCGCCGCTCTCGACGCGAAAATCCACCTTGACGCCTTCGCGCTGCGCCGCCTCCCGCGCGGCCTTGATCTGCTTTTCCTTCACGTCGACGCCGCTCACGTCGCCATAAAGGGCCGTAAGGCCGCGCGTGAACTTGCCCTCGCCGCAGCCGATGTCGAGCGCCTTGCCGCCTGTCTTGCCGAGCAGGTCTGCGGCGATCTTGCCGTTGGAGCTGAGCGGCAGGGCGCGAATTTCGTCGTTCGTCGGCGCGAGCGCGCGGCGGATCAGATCGTCCATGTTTCCCCCGTCATTGGTTGAGATAAAGCCAGTCGAGTTTTTCCATCAGCCGTTCAGGGCCGAGCGAGCGCATGGCGAAATCGCGCGCCAGTCCGAGTGGTTCGGGCAGATGATAGATGAAGCCTTGCCGGCGCGAGGCCGTGTTGACGGTCGCGGCGCGGGCGATGCGGGCCTTTTCGTAATCAGCGATGAGCGCACGCACATCCACCCCATGCCGCGACGCCGCGACGCCGAGCGCGTAAGCATCCTCGATCGCCAGCGCCGCGCCCTGCGCCAGAAACGGCAAAACCGGATGCGCGGCGTCGCCCAGCAGCACGACGCGATCGACGCTCCAGCGCGTCACGGGATTCCGATCGAACAGCGGCCAGCGCCGCCATTCGCGCACCGCGCCGACCAGCGCGCGGGCATCAGGATGCCATTTGGCGAAGCGGCGCGAAACAGCGGCCGCATCGCCACTGACGGACCAGAAGTCCTTGCCGTCGTCGCCGCGCCACGGATCTTCGGTGATGGCCACCACATTCACGACACTGCCGCCGCGCAACGGGTAATGCACGAGGTGCGCCTTTGGCCCGACCCAGAGATTGCTGTTGAGTCGCAATGCAAAAGCGGGCGCATCCTGCGCGTCGACCAGCGCCCGCCACGCCGTGCGGCCCGAATACACCGGCTTGTCATTCAGCCCGAGGCCCATCCGGCCGCGCAGCACGGACCGGAGCCCATCGGCGGCGATCAGCAGATCGCCCTCGAAGCGGACATTCGCCAGCCCCATCTTGCCGCCGACCTGAACGCCCTCGTCCGAGCTGGCGAATCCCAGCACGCTGGTGGCCGTCTTGATCACCACGCTGGGTTCATGCGCCAGCGCCTCGATCAGGGTTCGCTGCAGATCGGCCCGGTGGGCGACCAGATAGGGAGACTTCCAGCGCAATTGCGCCAGAGGACCAAGCGGCAGCCGGATCAGTTCCGACCCGTCGCGCGCGCGGCGGATGTAGAGCGCCTCCGGCTCAGTCGCGGTCAGACGGAGGCGATCCAGCACGCCGAAATCGGCCAGGATGCGGCTGGCGTTGGGGGAAATCTGCAGTCCCGCGCCGGCTTCCTCGATGACGGCAGCGCGCTCCAGCACCGTGACCCGCCATCCGGCGCGCGCCAGCGCCAGCGCCGCCGACAGGCCGCCGATGCCGGCCCCGGCCACGAGGGCGTGAAGGGGTCTGCCGGTGATTGGCGAGTCGGTCGTCAGACCGTCGCCTCGGATTTCAGTTCGCATTCGGCGGGGTCCGAATGGCCATGCAGGCTCGCCACATAGACGAAACGGGTTGAGCAATAGGAGCAGATCGCTTCGGTGTCGCCGCCCATGTCGATGAAGATATGCGGATGGTCGAACGGCGGCAGCGCGCCGATGCACATGAATTCCCGCGCGCCGACCTTCACGGTCGGCAGGCCGGGCTGGTTGTGAAAATGCGGCGTGGTGTGTTCGGCCATAATCTGGTCCCGAGGACTTTTCGAATGCGGCGCACCATATGGGAGGAGGCGCGCTTTGGGTAGTGCCATTCCGGCCTGCGGCGAATTGGCCCTCGACGCTCGCAGGATTTGTTCGGACCGCCCGAAACAGCTATCAAGCAGCCTGTAGCAAACGGATCGATCATGCTTTTTGAAGGCGCCATCGGGGCGATGCGGCCGGGAGCCGGCCTCGCCGATTATCTGGTCCTCGTGGGCATCGTGGCGGCGTCGATCGTGGCGATCCTGCTCGTGACCGGCGCGTTCTTCGAGTTCATCAACGCCCGCCACCCGGAACGCAAGATTCAGACTCGGGTCAACAAGAACAAGTGGCGTGAACTGGCCTATGCGCCGGGCTCGATCTCGATGATCTCGATCACCTTCGCGGGCGGGCTATTCTGCCAGTGGCAGGGCTGGTCGATGACGCCGCTGCCACTGACGTGGTGGTCGATTCCGCTGACGCTCGGCGCGTCCATGCTGCTCTACGACACCTGGTTCTACTGGATTCACCGGCTGCTGCACTGGAAGCCTATGTACCGCTTCCATACCCTGCACCACACCAGCGTCGCCCCGACCGTGTGGACCAATCACCACGAGACGATCGTCGAGGGTGTCCTGAACCAGTCGTTCTACACGCTGATCGTGTTCGTCCTGCCGATCGCCTGGCCGGTGCTGGTGGCGCAGAAGATATACGATCAGGTCAGCGGCATGCTGGGCCATGCGGGCTACGAGCATTTCGCCTCGCCGCTGGCGCGCAAGCCGTGGCCGCTGGCCTGCACGGTGTTCCACGATCAGCACCACGGCTATTTCCGCTACAATTTCGCCCATACGTTTTCGGTGTGGGACCGCTGGATGGGCACGCTGCACCCGACCTATGACACGACGGTGGAACGCTTCGAGCGCATCGACGCCAATCCGAAAGCCGCCGGCTCAGGTCAGCCGGTCTAGCTCGGCCAGAATCCGGTTGCACAAGGCGCCCGGTTCCCCGCCGGCCGCGCCATCGAACGCCAGATAATCCTGTCGGGGCTCGCGCGTGTCGTCAGACCGCAGGATCGGGCAGCCGATCAGCGGCTCCAGAACCGACGGCGGCACGTAGCTGTCGCGGATCAGCCGCACCGCATCGGCGTCGCAGGCCAGCACCGAGGGCGAGCCGCGCAAACCGCCCTGGCTCGCCGAATCGCCGAGAAACATCGGCAGACCGACGCTGCGGGCGAAGTCGATCCCCGCCTGCTGATCGGTAATTTCGGGCGAGCCGCTCGGGTTCATGGACGTGCCGGCGAGGATTTTGACGCCTCGCGCCATCACGGCTTCCATGATGTCGTGCAGCGGCGCGTAACCAGATGGATCGCAGCCCATCAGCACGGCCGTACCGTCGGGCCGGCGCGACAGCAGATGTTCGGGAATACGCGCCGACGCCTGCGCCCGGAACGGCAGCCGCAGGAACGAGACGCCCGCCAGCCGGGCGCGCAGCGCCGCTGCGTCGCTCACCAGCGCCGAAATCGCCGCCGGAACCCTCGTGGCGTCCGCCGATTCCGCCATGAACCGTGAGGGCACGATGCAGCCGACCGGCCGCGTCCGGCGCTTTTCGCCCTTCACCCGGATCACCTCATCCGGAAAGGCGCGCGTATCGCCGCTGCCCAGCAGCGCGCAGACGCTGCGGTTGAAAAACCCGATCGTCCGGCCGGACGCGATCAAATCCGCCGCCCGCGCCACATCGTCCGCCCGCCGGGCGTCCCCCACGAAATCCGCCATGCCGATTCTCCCTCGCCTAAAGGTATGACGTGATACGCGCGTGAGGAAGTCTTGCAGCCGCGCGCCCGGCTTGCGCCCGCGCCCGTCGCCGCTATGGTGCGCGACCCTTGTTGCGGTGCGGAAACCTCCATGCAGTTCTTCAATTCCGGCGGCGTGCGGATCGCCTATCTGGACGTGCGGCCCACCGGAGAGGATCGCCGCGAGCCGATCCTGCTGATCCACGGCTTCGCCTCCAATCACGCGGTGAACTGGGCGAATACGTTGTGGATCAAGACCCTGACGGACGCCGGGCGGCGCGTCATCTCGCTCGACAATCGCGGCCACGGGCAGAGCGACAAGCTATACGATCCGGCCGACTACGCCACCCAGAACATGGCCGAGGACGCCCGCCGCCTGCTCGACTATGTGGGCATCGAGCGCGCCGACGTGATGGGCTATTCGATGGGCGCGCGGATCACGGCGTTTCTGACGCTGGCGCATTCGGGCCGGGTAAGGTCCGCTATTCTGGGCGGCCTCGGGCATCATCTCGTCCACAGCACCGGTCTGCCGCTCGGGATCGCCGACGCGATGGACGCGCCGGCGCTCGACAGTCTGATCGACCCGCAGGAGCGCATGTTCCGCGCCTTCGCGGAAGCCACCAAGAGCGACCTGCGCGCCATGGCGGCCTGTATCCGCGGCTCGCGCCAGACGCTGACGGAAGCCCAGTGCGGCGCGATCGCCAATCCGGTTCTGGTGGCGATCGGCACCAGGGACGCCGTTGCGGGAGACCCGCGCAAGCTCGCCGTGCTGTTTCCCAACGGGCAGGTTCTGGACATCCCGAACCGCGACCACAACATGGCCGTCGGCGACAAGATCTACAAACAGGGCGTGCTGGCGTTCCTGGGCGTTCGGGCTTGATTTACCCTGCCCGGGCCCCATGTCGGCAGTTCGTCACGTTCGTGCTATAAGGGTTCCGTATCCGGAGTCTCCCATGGGCCATCGTCACACCGCCGAAGTCGTCGGGCTCGGCAATACCGATCCGATCTTTTCGCGCATCCGCGTCGAGGCGGAGGCGGCCGTGCGCCACGAACCCGAAATGGCGGCGTTCCTGCTCACGACCGTGCTGAACCATGCGACGCTCGAAAGCGCCATCGTGCATCGCGTCGCGGCCCGGCTCGACCATCGCGAACTGCCGGGCGACCTGATCCAGCAAACCTATCTCGACCTCATCGCCCGCGACGCCACCTTTGGCGAGGCGTTTCGCGCCGACCTGATGGCCGTCGTCGACCGCGATCCGGCCTGCTCGCGACTGATGGAGCCGCTGCTGCACTTCAAGGGCTTCCACGCCATCCAGACGCACCGGCTGGCGCATGCGCTGTGGAAGGCCGGCCGCAAGGATCTCGCGCTCTACCTCCAGAGCCGCTCGTCCGAAGTGTTCCAGACCGACATTCACCCCGCCGCGCGTTTCGGCAAGGGCATCTTCCTCGACCATGCGACCGGCCTCGTGGTCGGCGCGACGGCCGTGATCGATGATGAAGTCTCGATGCTGCACGGCGTGACTCTGGGCGGCACCGGCAAGGAAACCGGCGATCGGCATCCGAAGATCCGGCGCGGCGTGTTGATCGGCGCGGGCGCGAAGATCATCGGCAATATCGAAGTCGGCCATTGCGCGCGCGTGGCCGCAGGCTCCGTGGTTCTGGCCTCCGTGCCGCACAACAAGACTGTGGCGGGGGTGCCGGCGCGCGTCGTCGGCGAGGCCGGCTGCGCCGAGCCGTCGCGCAGCATGGACCAGATCCTCGCGTCCAAGATCGAACTCTGAACAGTCGCCGCAAGCGTGAGGGTTTTCACGGATTGTTGTGTTGCCTCGAGGCGGCGTGACGGCGAACGTCCGCGCGAAACTGGGAGGTTTGCATGAATTTCAAGATCGCCACGCTCGCACTCGCGCTGACAGCCGCCTTCGGCGGCAACGCCTTTGCGCAAAACACCAACTTTCGCGGCACGATCGAAAGCTTCGACGGCAAGATGATCGCCGTGAAGACGAAGGACGGCCGCTCGGTCTCGGCGGAATTGCCGGAGAACGTCACGGTTGCGGCCACGAAGGCGTTCACCGCCGCCGACATCAAGCCCGGCATGAAGCTCGGCGTGACCACCGTGAAGGGCCCGAACGGCGCCATCATGGCGATCGACGTGCGGCCAATTCCAGCCACCGCCAACGTCGGCCTGTCGCCCTACGACCTCGCCCCCGAGTCGACGATGACAAACGGCACGCTGGAAGCTACGGCGGCGGGCTCCAACGGTCAGGAACTGACGCTCAACATTTCAACCGGCACCGTGAAGGCGCTGATCACGCCGTCCACTGCCATGTCGCAATCGACGCCCGGCGAGCGCGCCGACCTGAAGCCCGGCGAAACCGTGTTCATGGCGGCCCGCAAGGAAGGCGACAAATACATCGTCGCACGCATTCAGGTCAGCAAGAACGGCGTGAAGCCGACCCAGTGAGGTCTTGAGAGGCGGCGCGCATTGCGCCGCTTCGCCTTGCGGGCGTCGGTCTTTTCTGGCAAAGCCAGCCACGATCTGGAATGCGGCGCCGCCCGCCGGAGATGGCCTTGGACAAGACAGAACTTCGCAAGCTGCAAGCGTTTCTTCGCCAGTCGTTCAGCAACGGAGAAATCCGCGTCGCGCTCGACCCGAAAAACACCGACAACGCCGCCGTGCAACTCGGCGAGGCGCGCATCGGGTCGATCAGCGTCGACGACGAGGATGGCGATCGCTCGTTCGCGTTCGAGATGCGCATTCCGGTCGAGCGTCACGTGCTGCAGGAATATCTGCGCACCCGCTTCGAAAACGACGAGCTGAAGATCATTGCCCGCGCCAAGAAGACCGACTCGGTCGAACTGAACAACGGCCCGGACTTCCTCGGCGTCATTTCGGCGGACGACCCGAAGGGCAAGACCTTCACGCTGCAGATGGCGATTCTGGATTTCGACCTCGAGGATTTTTGAGGCGAAAGCCGAACTCTCTTCGTTGATTTTCTAATCACACGTCCGACCCTCTCGTCACTGTGAACCGAAGCCGCTACTCCGCCGCACTGCGCTGCGTGTAGCCCAGCCGTCCGTTCAAATCCTCCAGCAGCTTCTCTGCCGCTTCGGCGATCACCGTACCGGGCGGGAAAATGGCGCTGGCGCCAGCCTCGCGCACGGCGGCGAAATCCTGCGGCGGGATGACGCCGCCAACGACGATCATGATGTCGCCCCTGCCCTCGCGCTCGAGCGCGGCGCGCAGTTCCGGCACCAGCGTCAGATGGCCGGCGGCGAGCGAACTTATCCCCACGATATGCACATCGTTTTCCACAGCCTGACGCGCGGCTTCTTCCGGCGTCGCAAACAGCGGACCGATATCCACATCAAATCCCAGGTCGGCGAAGGCGGACGCAATCACCTTCTGGCCGCGATCGTGGCCGTCCTGCCCGACCTTGGCGACGAGGATGCGCGGACGTCGGCCGTCGTTCTCCTCGAAGGCGCGCGTCATCTGCTGGACGTGTTCGACCACAGGCGCGTTCAATCCGGCCTCCCGCTTGTAGACGCCCGAGATCGAGCGGATTTCCGCCCGATGACGGCCGAAGACCTTTTCCAGCGCCATGGAAATCTCGCCGACCGTCGCTTTGGCGCGGCCCGCCTCGATCGACAGCGCCAGAAGATTGCCGCCGGCCTTTGCTCCATTCGTCAGGGCCTCGAGCGACGCCTGTACGGCGGCTTCGTCGCGCTCCGCGCGCAGACGTTTCAGCTTCTCGATCTGCTGCGCGCGTACAGACGCATTCTCCACCTTCAGCACGTCGATGGTCGCCTCGCTGGTTGGCCGGTATTTGTTGACGCCCACAACCGTCTGGCGACCGGTGTCGATGCGCGCCTGCGTGCGGGCGGCGGCTTCCTCGATGCGCAACTTGGGAATGCCGGCGTCGATCGCCTTCGCCATGCCGCCCAGCGCCTCGACCTCGTCGATATGCGCCTGCGCTTTCTTCGCCAGTTCGGCGGTGAGCCGCTCGACATAATAGGAACCGCCCCACGGGTCGATGATGCGCGTCGTGCCGCTCTCCTGTTGCAGGAAGAGCTGCGTGTTGCGCGCAATGCGGGCGGAGAAATCAGTCGGCAGCGCCAGCGCCTCGTCGAGCGCGTTGGTGTGCAACGACTGCGTATGTCCCTGCGTGGCCGCCATGGCCTCGATCTGCGTGCGCACGACGTTGTTGAACACGTCCTGCGCAGTGAGCGACCAGCCGGACGTCTGCGAATGCGTACGCAGCGGCAGCGACTTTTCACTCTGGGGGTTGAACTGCTTCACCAGGCGCGCCCACAGCAGGCGGGCGGCGCGCAACTTGGCGACTTCCATGAAGAAGTTCATGCCGATCGCCCAGAAGAACGACAGCCGCGGGGCGAACTGATCAACCGTCAATCCGGCCGCAATGCCAGCGCGGATATATTCGACGCCGTCGGCCAGCGTGTAGGCGAGCTCCAGATCCTGCGTCGCCCCGGCTTCCTGCATGTGATAGCCGGAAATCGAGATCGAGTTGAACTTCGGCATGTTCTGCGAGGTGAACGCGAAAATGTCCGAGATGATGCGCATCGAATCCTTCGGGGGATAGATGTAGGTGTTGCGCACCATGAATTCTTTGAGAATGTCGTTCTGGATCGTG
>CANJEY010000116.1 GCA_947472615.1 Beijerinckiaceae bacterium | reverse complement strand
CGTCCGAACGGAAGGGCGGATCAGGGCGGCGGCCTTGCTTGTCGCCGCTCGTGCTTCTGGCGATCTTAGATCACCGAGACGGCGCATCGCGCGTCCTCAGCACGTGGGACTTGTGGCGCTCAACGAAGGCTCATGGCGCTCGGGGGAAGCGCTCCAAAACAAAAAGGCCTCGTGCTGAGGAGGCGCGAAGCGCCGTCTCAAAGCACGAGGCCGATTGTGTCGTAAGTCCGGAAACGCTCAGGTGCGGCTGGAGCTGCCGCCGCCCGAGGACGAGCCAGCGCTGAGCAGGCTGGCGAAGGCCGTCGCGGCGGCTGCGCCCTGCGCGGTGCCGGCGTTGGTGTCGGCGGCGATCGCCTGGCTGGCAGTCGTCGTGTAGGACGTCGAAACCGCGGCAGAGGCCCCCGGTGAATTTGTTGGGTTGCTGGCGATGGCGGCCTGCACCTGCGCAACTTCCGCGTTAACGGCGGCTGCGGCGGTTGTGTTGCCGGCGAGCAGCAGCGTGTTCACAGCCTGCGCCATACCCTGTCCGATGGCGCTCGCCATGGCGGGGGAGATGTTGTTGACGCCAGCGACGGCCTGATCGACGAGACCCGCGAGTGACGGAGTGGATGCGACGAGGCTCGACAGCGCCGCAGCGAGTGCAGCCGGGTTATTGCGGTTGGCGTTGATCGCCTGCTGGATGCGGACGATCGCCGCCTGTTGCTGTTGTGGCGTCAGGGCCTGCGCGTAGGCGGCGTCGTGGCCGAGGAACGTCGGGGCGACCATGGAACCGGCAACCAGCATAACGCCAAGGCAGATCGGCGTGAGAGCGCGCTTCAACATCAAAACCTCCAAAAATCGTAGTTGAGCTTATGCCACAAGCTACGCTCTGGAGCAAGGCCGCCGACCGCCAATGTCGTCGGCGGAAAGGCCGCAAACGGTCGCGCTGAATAATTTGCGGCTGCCGCAATTGCTTGGCGACCCGCGTTTTATTGAAGTGCTAGGCTTTTGGCCTGACGGTTTGACCTGCGGCCGACAGTCGCCGTCGAGCCATCGGACTGGCCTTCACGGGCGCCCCGAAGGTCGTCCCGTGTCCGAAACAGCCGAATCAGCGCGCCGGGTCAGGTCCGGCTCGAGCTGCCGCCTCCGCCGGTGGTTCCGGTGGAGAGCAGGCTGGCGAATTGCGCCGCCGCCGCCGTGCCGGCCGGGGTGCCGGCCGCCGTATCGGCCGCAATCAGGGTGTTGGCGGTGGTGGTATAGGCGGTCTGGACGCCCGCAGCCGCGCCGGGCTGACTGGTCGGGTTCGCGGCGATGGCGGCCTGCACCTGCGCCACTTCGGCGTTGACGGCGGTCGCCCCGGCCGTATTGCCAGCCGCCAGCAACAGGTTAACCGCCTGCGCCATGCCCTGACCGATCGCGTTCGCCATGGCGGGGCTGATGTTGTTGACGCCCGCCACCGCCTGGTCGACGAGCGCAGCATATTGCGGGTTGTTGGCCAGCAGGCTTGCGAGTTGCGCCGCCAGCTGGGCGGGATTGTTGCGGTTGGTGTTCAGCGCCTGCCGGATGCGGACAAGCGCCTGCTGCGTCTGTTGTGGCGTCAGCGCCTGCGCGTAAGCCGCGTCGAAACCGATCAAGGCGGGCGTCATGGAGCCCGCAACCAGCATGAAGCCCAGACAGAATGGCGTGAGAGTGCGCTTCAGCATCGAATGATCCTCATTCCCGGAAATCTGCATCCATTTTTACCGCAGTCCTCGGGGCGGGACAATGAAAGTCTCCAGTCTAGCTTTGTATTGAAGCATGACTGTACATGACTGTCGCAGAAAGCTTGAGTGTAAATAAGCTTGACTGAAATGAATAATTCAAAATATGTCCATTTCAGGACGAATTGTTGAAGTCGAAAACAGCAAAGCTCAAGATTTATGCTTGGTTCCGAAGCCCGCCGGGCGAGAATCGCCGCACGTTGCCGAAGCGTAGCTTTGGTCGATTTACCGGGCGCTAGTGCAAATATGCAACAGGGCCGGTGGGGGGATTTCTCATGGGAGATACGACTCGGGCCCTCAGGCGGGCCTGCGGCGTCCGCCCAGCAGGGCCTTGAGCAGAATCACCGCAAACCCGACATTGGTGGTCAGGTAGCGTTTCCACATGCGGCCCGGCTCCTGAATGATGCGGTAGAGCCATTCGAGGCCGTATTGCTGCATCCAGCGGGGGGCGCGGTTGACGTGGCCGGCCAGCACGTCGATGCCGCCGCCGACGCCCATGATGTAGGAGACGCCCAGATCGCGCCGGTGGGCGGCCAGAAAACGCTCCTTGCGCGGGGTCGGCATGCCGATGAACAGGCAGTCGGCCCCGGACTCGCGAATCTGCCCCACGATGCCGGGTTCGTCCGCCGGTTTGAAATAGCCGTTGCGGAAGCCCGCGAAGGTCAGCGCCGGATATTGCGCGCGCACGTTCGCAACCGCCTGATTGAGAACATCTTCGGTCGCCCCAAGGAAATACGGCCGGTAGCCGTCGCGGGCGCAGACGGCGAGAATCGACTCCATCAGGTCGACCCCCGGCACGCGTTCGGGCACAGCCACGCCGAACAGGCGGGCGGCATACACGATCCCCATGCCGTCGACCCCGATGATGTCGGCGCTGGTGACGTCGTCGCGCAGCTCCTTGTTGTCCTGCATGTGGACGAACTTGGCGACATTGAGGGCGACATGCAGCAGCGGCGTGCGGGTCTTCATCGACTCGGTGACGCGCGCCAGCGTTTCGTCGAGGCTCAACAGGTCGATCGGAACGCCGAGAAAATCTGCGCGCATGGAGGCCTCTGGTTGGGGTGCGCCTCTTTAGGCCATTCGCGCGCGCGGGCGCAACCTTGACCGGCGCGCTGGACGCGGCGGGCCGATCCGGCTAATCCGCTTCGCGCCGGGCCGCCCTCCGCAGGCCTGTTCCGCATCGGTCGCGGGCGAGGATTCCGACCATGAAACTGGCGATCATCGGCTGCGGCTACGTCGGGCTGGTCACGGGCGCGTGCTTCAGCGATTTCGGCCACACGGTCGCGTGCGTGGACAACGATCCGGACCGGATCGACGCCCTGCGGCGCGGCGAGGTGCCGATCTACGAGCCGGGGCTGGACGAGCTGATCCATACGAATGTGCGCAGCCAGCGGCTCGGTTTCACGGCCGATCTCGCCGCCGCCGTGCGGTCGGCGGATGCGGTGTTCATCGCCGTCGGCACTCCGTCGCGCGGCGAGGAGGGGGTGGCGGACCTCTCTTATGTATATGCAGCGGCGGCCGAGGTGGCGGCGGCGCTCGACGGGTTCACGGTGGTGGTGAACAAGTCGACCGTGCCGGTGGGGACGGGCGACGAGGTGGAGGCGATTATCCGCCGCATCCGGCCGGACGCGGCGTTCGCCGTGGTGTCCAACCCCGAATTCCTGCGCGAAGGCGACGCCATCGCCGATTTCAAGCGCCCGGATCGCGTGATCGTGGGCACGGAAGACGCCCGCGCCCGCGAGGTGATGACGGAAATCTACCGACCGCTCGAGCTGAACAACGCGCCGCTGCTGTTCATGGGCCGCCGCACGGCGGAAATGACCAAATACGCCGCGAACGCCTTTCTGGTGACGAAGATCTCCTTCATCAACGAATTCGCTGACTTCTGCGAGAAGACCGGCGCGAATGTGCAGGACGTCGCGCGCGGGATCGGCCTCGACAACCGGATCGGTCCGAAATTTCTCAACGCCGGGCCGGGCTATGGCGGGTCGTGCTTCCCGAAGGACACGGCGGCGCTGATCCGCTCGGCCGAGACGGCAGGCGCGCCGCTGCGCATCATCGAGACGGTGGTGCGCATCAACGAGGACCGCAAGCTGCGCATGGCGGGCAAGATCATCGAGGCCTGCGGCGGCGCTGCCGAGGGCAAAACGATCGCGGTTCTGGGTTTGGCGTTCAAGGCCAACACCGACGACATGCGCGGCGCTCCATCGCTCGCCATCGTGCGCGCCCTGCATGCGGCCGGAGCGCATATCAAGGCCTACGATCCCGCCAGCATGGAGCAGGCGCGGACGCTGCTGCCCGGCGTCGAATTCTGCGAGAATCCCTACGATTGCGCGCAGGGGGCGGACGCGCTGGCGGTGCTGACCGAATGGGACGAATTCCGGGCGCTCGATCTGACGCGAATCATGGCGGCGTTGGCGTCTCCCGCCATCGTCGATCTGCGCAATATCTATCGCCCCGAGGACATGCGCCGCCGGGGCTTCAAGTATTCCAGCATCGGGCGCGAATAGGGCTGCGCTTTCGGGCGGTTTTTGCTTCTAGGAAAGCAGATTCCGCCGTGCTAGGTGTCGCGCGATACGAGAGGATCAAATTCGGATATGCGCGTACTCATCACCGGGGGAGCCGGTTTCATCGGATCATCGGTCGCGCGCCGGTTCATTCGCGAGTCTTCGGACGAAATACTGGTCTTCGACAAGCTCACCTATGCGGGCAATCTCGATTCGCTAGCGCCCATCGCCAATAGCGAACGCTATTCTTTCGTACGCGCCGACATCTGCGATCACGCGGCGGTCGCGAAGGCGCTCGATGATTTTCGTCCCGATCTGGTGATGCATCTGGCGGCTGAAAGTCATGTGGACCGCTCCATCGACGGGCCGGCGGCTTTCATCGAGACGAATCTCGTCGGCACGTTCACGATGCTGAACGCCACGCTCGCCTATTGGCGGAAGCTCGATGATTTAGCGAAAGGCTCATTTCGGTTCATGCACATCTCGACCGACGAAGTGTTCGGATCGCTGGGCGCCGAAGGACTGTTCCACGAGGACACGCCCTATTCGCCGAATTCGCCATACTCGGCCTCGAAAGCGGGCTCCGATCATCTGGTGCGGGCGTGGCTCCACACCTACGGCCTGCCGACGATTGTCACGAACTGCTCGAACAATTACGGGCCTTACCATTTTCCCGAGAAGCTCATTCCGCTGATGATCCTCAATTGTCTCGAGGAGAAGCCGCTGCCGGTTTACGGGCGCGGCGAGAACGTGCGTGACTGGCTCTATGTGGACGATCACGCGGCGGCGCTGATGCTGGTGGCGCGCAAGGGCAAGGTCGGCGAATCCTACAACGTCGGCGGCCGTAACGAGATGCGCAACATCGACGTGGTGACGCTGATCTGCGGCATTCTCGACGAACTGCGCCCGCGAAAGAGCGGCGCGCCGCACAGCGATCTCATCACCTATGTGCAGGATCGGCCCGGCCACGATCTGCGCTACGCCATCGACTGCTCGAAGATCGAGCGCGAATTGAACTGGACGCCTGCGGAGACGTTCCAGACTGGCATTCGCAAGACCGTCCAATGGTATCTCGACAACACTGAGTGGTGGCAGGCGATCCGCGCGGGCACGTATCGGGGCGAGCGCCTCGGGGCGAGCGTCTGAGCCTATGTCGCGACTGAACGAAAGCGCTTCGCCATGCTGATCGAGGACACGGCGCTCGAAGGCGTCAAGATCATCACTCCGAAGAAGTTCGGCGATGCGCGCGGCTTCTTCTCCGAAACGTACAACGAAGCCTCGTTCCGCAAGGCGGGTCTCGACTATTCGTTCGTGCAGGACAATCACTCGCTGTCGGCGCAGCCCGGCACGATCCGGGGACTGCATTTCCAGAAGCGCCCGAAGGCGCAGGACAAACTCGTGCGCGTCGTGCGCGGCGCGGTGCTCGATGTCGCGGTCGATCTGCGGCGCGATTCGAAGACGTTCGGGCAGCATGTGGCGGTTGAATTGTCGGCTACCAACTGGCGGCAATTGTTAGTTCCGATCGGATTCGCGCATGCGTTCTGCACGCTCGAGCCGGATACGGAATTTCTCTACAAGGTGACGGATTATTATTCGGCCGCCGACGAGGGCGGCGTCGCGTGGGACGATCCCGACCTCGGCATCGCATGGCCGTTCAAGCCAGAGCAGGTCACGCTGTCGGACCGCGACCGGCTGTGGCCGCGCCTGCGCGATCTCGATTACAGGTTCGAGTGAGCCCGTGCGCATCGCCGTCACCGGACTACACGGACAGGTGGTCACCTCGCTGATCGAGCGGGGCAGGGGCGTGGCGGACATTGTGCCGCTGGGCCGTCCCGATCTCGATTTAGCCGATCGCGGCAGCGTGCTGCGCGCAATTGCGGCGACGAATTGCGAGGTGGTCGTCAACGCCGCCGCCTATACGGCGGTCGACAAGGCGGAAGATGAGATCGATCTGGCGATGGCGATCAATGGCGCCGGCGCGGGGCATGTGGCGGAGGCCGCGCGGATTGCGGAGGCGCCAGTGCTGCATCTCTCGACCGACTACGTGTTCGACGGTCAGCTCGACCGGCCATATCGCGAGGACGATCCCACCGGTCCGGCCGGGGCATACGGCCGCACCAAGCTCGAGGGCGAAAGGTGCGTACAGGCCTCGGGGGCCGACAGCATCATCTTGCGCACCGCCTGGGTTTACAGCCCATTCGGGACGAACTTTGTGAGAACCATGCTCCGGTTGGGCGAGACGCGGCCAGAAGTCGCAGTTGTGGCCGACCAGCAAGGCAATCCGACGAACGCGCTCGACATCGCGGATGCGCTGCTCGCCATCGCGGCGCGGCTGAAGCAGGATCGCGCGCCGGCGCTGCGCGGCGTGTTCCACATGACCGGGCGGGGCGAGGCGGTCTGGGCGGATGTCGCGCAGGCGACGTTCGAGGCGGCCGAACATTGTGGCCGTAAACCTGTCGGGGTGAAGCGCATCGGCACGGCCGACTATCCGACGCGAACTGCGCGGCCGGCGAACTCGCGTCTCGACAACACGAAACTGCGTAAGGCATATGGGATCGAACTGCCGCACTGGCGCATGTCGCTGCCAGACGTGGTGGAGCGATTGCTGAAGCCCAACTGAACGGACTTTCCATGCGCGGCATCATTCTGGCAGGCGGCAGCGGCACGAGACTGCATCCGATCACGCGCGTGACCTCGAAGCAATTGCTGCCGGTCTACGACAAGCCAATGATCTATTATCCGCTCAGCACGCTGATGCTGGCGGGCGTGCGCGAAATTCTTATCATTTCGACACCCGAAGATCTGTCGAACTTCCGGCGGCTGCTCGGCAGCGGCGCACAATGGGGCGTGGACTTCACCTATGCCGAACAGCCGCGCCCTGATGGGCTGGCGCAGGCCTACCTCATCGGCGCGTCCTTCGTGGAAGGGCACAATTCCGTTCTGGTGCTGGGCGACAACATCTTCTACGGTCACGGCCTGACCGAAGTGCTGCGCGACGCTGGTCAGCAGACCTCGGGCGCATCGGTGTTCGCCTATCATGTGCGCGATCCCGAGCGCTACGGCGTGGTCGAGTTCGACGCCGAGTTCAAAGCCGTTTCGCTGGAAGAAAAGCCGAAGGTTCCCAAGTCAAACTGGGCGGTGTCGGGCCTCTACTTCTATGATCAACGCGCGCCGGAATTCGCCGCAAGCCTCAAGCCCTCGCCGCGCGGCGAGCTTGAAATCACCGATCTCAACCGGATTTACCTCGACCGCGGCGAACTAAACGTTCAGCGCCTCGGTCGAGGCTTCGCCTGGCTCGATACGGGCACGCCAGATTCGCTGCTGGAAGCGGCGGAATACGTCCGGGTCGTGCAACAGCGGCAGGGCCAGAGCATCGCGTGCCTCGAGGAAATCGCCTTCCTCAACGGCTGGATCGGCGCGGACGAATTGAAGGCGGCCGCGCAGGCGCTGTCAAAGAGCGCCTACGGGGCCTATCTGGCGCAGGTGTTGGCGGAGGCCGGCAAGTAAACCTGAAATCTTACAAGTATTGCGGTTCGAACCAGCATCAGCGGTTACGGACCCGATCGTCCCGATGTAGCGTTGAGTCGGCGAATCAGTTGATCCTGCGCACGAAGTCGCGCCACGATGCATCGCTAGGCGTTCGGTTCACAAAGCCGCTACAGCCAAGAAAAAACGTTCAAACCTCAACAATGTGAAGCAATTGTGGCAAATGTCCGGCCTTGCCAGGCCGAAGGTTTTGTTGCTTTGCGGGGCGAATTCTTGTAATTTAACCATAGATTTTTGATCGCCCCATATGGTCGAGGGATTGATGAACGTTCACGCTACGTCGCCAGCGCAAAACACAGGCTGGCAGCGCGAAGGCGCGCAGATCGAGCTCGACAGTGCCGGTTTCGACGCACGCGCGCTGATCGGCACTTTCCTCCGCCGTCTGCCGATCATCATCGGTCTGCCGTTTGTGGCGATGGCGATCTCGATGGCGATTTTTGCCGTCCTCCCGTCTCGTTATACGGCCTCGATCACGATCCTGATCGACCCCAAGGCGCAGAACAAGCTCGGCCCGGATGTGGACGCGAGCTGGACGATGATCGACGGCAACCGCATCAACAGCATCGTGTCGCTGATGCAGTCGACGTCGCTGCTCGAGCGCGTCGCCAAGACCGCCAACCTGACGGCCGATCCCGAATTTTCGCCCGCGCAGCCGACGCCGTCGCTGCGTTCGAGGATCATGTCCTTCATTCCGTTCCTGGGCGGTTCCTCTGAGGAAGTCGTCAGGCCGGATGAAGCGGCAGCTCGCCTCCGCATTACGGCCGATAGAATTCGCGCCGCCACGGTCATCGCCCGCGAAAACTTTTCCTATGTCATCAAGGTCGACGTTTCCGCGCGCGATCCGATCAAGGCGGCGAAGATCGCGAACACGATCGGCGACCAGTATCTGAACGACCAGCTCGAGGCCCGTTATGACGCGGCGAAACGCGCGTCCAACTGGCTGGCGGAGCGCCTTGCCGAATTGCGCGCGGAATTGCAGCAGTCGGAAGAGGTTGTGGCGCAGGCCCGTCAGCAATACGGGCTCGCCGAAACGGATCGCGGAGCCACCGTCGTTCAGGCTCAGGTGACAGAGCTGAATTCGCAGCTGTCGGTCGCGCAGGGCGAAATGGCGCAGAAGCAGGCGAAGTTCGAGCAGGCCCGCCGCATTCAGCAGTCTGGCGGCAATATCGAGGCGTTGCCGGAAGTCGTCGCGTCAACGGTGATCGGAACGTTGCGCGGGCAACAATCGGACGCGTCGCGTCGCGTCGCGGACTTTTCGCAGCGCTATGGACCGAAGCATCCCGAAGTGCTGCGCGCCGAAGAAGAGCGCCGCGCGATCGACCGTCAGATTTCCAATGAAGTCGGGCGCATCATCGCCAATATCCGCAACGACTACGACACGGTTCAGAAGCGCGTCCAGACGCTTCAGGAACAGATGAGCAAACTGACGGGCGTCGGCGGCGCGCAAAACGCCGAGGGGCTCATCAAGGTGCGCGAGGCGCAGCGCGTGGCTGACGCCAACCGGCAACTGTATGATTCCTTCCTGAACCGCTTCAAGGAAATGGAGCAGAAGCAGACACTGCAGGAGCTGGAAAGCCGCATCATCTCGTCGGCGCAGGCTCCGGGCGCGCCGAGCTTCCCGCGGTTGCTGCCGTTCCTGCTTGTATCGGCGGGTCTCGGCCTGCTTCTCGGTCTTGGCGCCGCGTTCCTTCTCGAGCAGATGGAAACCACGTTCGCCACGCCGTCTCAGGCGGAGCGCTTTCTGAAGCTGCCCTGTCTGGCGATGGTGCCGCTGCTGAAGCAGAGCGAATTGCTGCATGACGGCCGCATGCTCAGCGTCGTCGACTACGTTCGAGCGAAACAATTTTCGCGGTTCGCCGAAACCCTGCGCAGCATTCGCGTCGGTCTGCGCATGACGAATATCGACAAGCCTGCGCGCGTCGTTCAGCTCACGTCGTCCGTGCCGAGCGAGGGCAAGTCGACACTGGCTGCGGCTTTGGCGATTTCGTCCGCGCAGGCGGGCATGAAGACGATCCTGATCGACAGCGACTTCCGCCATCCGTCCGCATCGAAACTGTTCAGTCTTCAGAACGACAATGGTCTCGTCGATCTGCTCATCGGTTCGGCGTCGTGGCAGGACATCGCGGCCGGCATTTCGGGCTTGCCGCTGACGGTCGTGCCCGCCGGTCAGGGCGCGAAAAGCCCGCCGGATCTGATGAACTCCACCCGCATGCGCGATCTCTTGCGCATGGCGGGCGAGCATTTCGAGATGGTGATCGTCGACAGTCCGCCGACGCAGGCCGTCTCCGACGCTGTCGTGATTTCCAGCCTCGTCGACTCGACGATCTTCGTCATCGAATGGCGGCAGACGTCGCGCGAAATGGTCGCTTCGAGCGTCAACCAGATTCACATGTCGAAAGGCCGGGTCGCGGGCGTGATCCTGAACAAGGCGGACTTTACTCGCTTGCAGGCCTACGGTTACGGATATGGCTACGGCTATTACGGCTACGGCGCCGGCTACGGGAAGTATGGAAAATACTATCGATCAACGAGCAAGTATTATTCGACCTGACCGTCCGTTCCGCGATCATCGAAGGGCGTCGGGAAACCGGCGCCTTTTGCATGTTGAGCGTATGGCGCGAGAGGATTGCGAACCGGTTGACCTGCCACTGAGTTTTTCCTCCACGCAGAGTTAGAGTCCGGCCCATCAGAGGACGGACAGATGAAGCGAGCACGGTTCACGGAAGAGCAGATCATAGGCGTGCTGAAGGAGCACGAGGCCTGAGCTGCTCCCCAACTCTCGACCGCCAGAGGGTAGAGTTTCCGGGCCTTTTCACGGTGGCGGGCTGGATGCGCCATCGCGGTTCTGCAAGGTAATCGGGGATTTGTTCCCGATTGCGCCATGCGGGCGCACCTCGTTGTAGTAATTGCGCCAATCCTCCATTTTCCGTCGCGCGTCGTCAAGCGTCAGGAACCAGTGTGCGTTCAGGCATTCGGCCCGGAAGCGCCCGTTGAAGGCTTCAATGAAGGCATTGTCAGTCGGCTTTCCCGGCCGCGAGAAGTCAAGCGTGACGCCTTTCGTGTAGGCCCACAGATCCATATCGCGCGATACGAACTCCGATCCCTGATCGACCCGGATCGTCTTCGGATAGCCAGCATGGGCGCATATACGTTCCAGCGATTGCACAACGTCCTCAGCTCTGTAGCTGAAGCGCGGGTCGATGACCGGCGAGAACCGCGAGAAGGTGTCTACAACCGTCAGAACCCTTCTTTCCGGTCGCCAATTGATCGTGCACAAAATCCATCGCCCACGTCTCGTTCGGCTGCGTCGCCGGCTTCCGATCATCTCGCAATTTCGCCCTGACGCGCCGCTTTGGCGTCTTGTTGCGTAATTGCAGCCCTAATTCATTGTAGACCCTGTGCGTCTTCTTGATGTTGACGTTCCAGCCTTCGCGCTGCAGCATCACGTGCACACGACGATAGCCGTAGCGCACGCGAGTG
>CANJEY010000115.1 GCA_947472615.1 Beijerinckiaceae bacterium | reverse complement strand
GACGGGCGCAGTGACTTCGACGAACTGGCCGACGCCGCGGCCGCGCACCTTGCCCCGCGCTTCGCTCTCGGCCTTGCGGGCCGCAAAACCATCCCAGTCCGCGAGCTTCAAGGCCGCATCCAGAATCGCCGGGAAGTCGCCTGAATCGTACGTCGAACCCGACGGCACCTTGGCGGGAATCTGGTTCGGCTGGATGTGATTGCGGCGGCGCAACTCGACGGGGTCGATGCCCATCTCGGCGGCGGCCGTGTCGATCAGTCGCTCCATGTAGTAATTGCCTTCGGGGCGTCCCGCCCCGCGATAGGCGGTAATCGGCACCGTGTTGGTGAACACGCATTTCGTGTTCACCTCGATCAGCGGCGTGCGATAGGCGCCGTTGACGTGCTTGACGATGTTGAACGATGAGAACAGCGGCCCGATCTGCGTCATGTAGCCGCCAAGATTGCCGAAGCCGTTGCAGCGCACCGCGAGGAAATGTCCGTCCTTGTCGAGCGCCAGTTCGCAATCGTGATCCTGATCGCGACCGTGATGGTCGGCGAGGAAGGAGTCGGAGCGCGTGTCGTTCCACTTCACCGGGCGGTCGAGGTCGCGCGCCGCGTGCATGGCGCAGACATATTCGGCGAACATCGAGCCCTTCATGCCGAACGAGCCGCCAACATTCGTCGCCAGGAAGCGGATCTTGTCGGCCGGAACCTTCATCATCTCCGCAGCGCCGCCCTTCGAGCCGGTGACGCCCTGCGTCGGCGCGTAGAGGGTGAACTTCTCGTTCGCCTTGTCGTAGAGCGCCACACAGGCGCGCGGCTCCATGGCGTTGACCACGATGCGGCTGGCGGTGATGCGCACCTTCGTCACATGCGCGGCTGTGCGGAATGCCTCCTCGACCTTCTCGCTGTCGCCGAAATGGTAGTCGAGTGCCACGTTGCCCGGCGCTTCGTCGAGCACCTGCGGCGCGCCGGGCTCGACAGCGTCGCGCGCTTCGATCACGGCCGGCAATTGCTCGATGTCGAGCACGACGGCGTCGGCGGCGTCCTGCGCCTGCGCTTCGGTTTCGGCGACGACGCAGGCGATGGAATCGCCCACGTAGGTGACTTTTTTCGTCGCCAGCGCGTAGCGCTTGGGCTTCAGCACAGGCGTGCCGTCGCGGTTGTTCAGCGCGACCCGATACGGGAAGGGTCCATAGCCCATCTTGTCGAGATCGGCGCCCGTATAGACCGCCAGCACGCCCGGCATGGCGCGCGCGGCGCTCGTGTCGATGCTCCTGATGACGCCATGCGCGTAGGGGCTGCGCACCATCGCCAGATGGACCTGACCAGGCGCGATGACGTCGTCCGTGTAAGAGCCTTCGCCGCGCACAAGCTTTGGGTCTTCATTGCGCAGAACCGGCTGCCCAACGGCGAATTTCTCGATCGCCATGCGTTCTTCGTCGACGCGAATGTTCATGCTCATGATCCTGCCGGGAGATGACCCGAAAATATGCCGGCGCCGGGAGCCGTCAAGACGCCCGGCCCTGCACGAAACGCGCCGTCGCCATGCGTGGCCGCGGCCTGCTTACTTGAAGCGATAGAGCCGCGCCGGATTGTCGACGAGCAGCTTCTTCTGCTGCACGGGATCGGGCGCGAACAGGGGGATGAGGTCCACCAGTTCGCCGTCGTCCGGCATCACCGGCACGTTCGGGTGCGGCCAGTCGGTGCCCCATAGAACGCGATCGGGAATGGTCTCGACCAGCTTGCGGCCGAACGGCAGGGCGTCGTGGAACGGCGCGCCAGCCACAGATGCGCGCTCGAACCCGCAGGTCTTCACCCAACACTTCTGGTCGCGCACCGCGAGCGCGAGCAGCGCCTGAAAGTTCGCGCCGTCGACGCCCTTGTCGGCCTTCACGGTGCCCATGTGGTCGATGATGTAGTCGACCGGCAGCTTTTCCAGCATCGGGGCGAAGTCCGCAACCGTCTCGGGATCGAGATAGATCACGACGTGCCACTTGAACGCCTTGATCTTGTCCACGACGCGATGGAAGGCGCTCATGTCCGGCGTGCGGCCGAGGCGCTTCAGGAATGTGAAACGGCAGCCGTGAATACCGCCCTTGTCGAGTTCGTCGATCTGCTTCTCGGTGAAGCTGTCGTCGACATTGCCGACGCCCTTGTAGCGGCCGTTCGACGCCGCGATGGCGTCCGTCACAACACTATTGTCGAGGCCGTGGCAGCTTGCGTTGACGATGACGGCGCGTTCGATGCCGATGCGCGCGTGCAGCCAGTCGAACTTGTCGAGGCCCGCGTCGTGCGGAATGTAGCTCGCGTCCGCCGCGTAGGGATACTTGTCGCCCGGTCCGAAAATATGTGTGTGCGCGTCGCAGGACAGCGGCGGCGCCTTGAACTTCGGAACTTTCGGGTCGGCGCAATAGGGCAGGATCGTGGGGGCGCGCATAGGGCTTTTTCTCACATTTTCAATGCGTTGTACGCAGCGCCCGTTGCTTTGATCCGGATCAAAGCGAGGCGCTGGAACGTCGCTACACATTTATCAGGTGGAATTTCGCATGGCAAAGGATCACGACCATGACATTTGGAGCGCCCATTCCGGGGACGCCGGTCTTCGACGGCGATGCGGCCGTCAAGGGCTATGCGCTGAACAAGATGTGCTTCTCCTTCAACGCGAAGGAGAACCGCGACGCCTTCCTGCAGAACGAAGAAGCCTATTGCGACAAGTATCGCCTCAGCGATGAGCAAAAGCAGGCGATCAAGAGCCGCAACGTGCTGCAACTGATCGCAGCGGGCGGCAACGTCTATTATCTGGCGAAGTTCGCCGGCATCTTCGGCCTGAATGTTCAGGACATCGGTGCGCAGCAGACCGGCATGTCGATCGACGACTTCAAGGCCTATCTCGTTTCGCAGGGGAAGTGACATGGCGCGCATTATCGGCGGTCTGACGACCTCGCACGTTCCCTCCATCGGCAAGGCGATCGCCCAGAAGGAGCAGGAATCGCCGTACTGGAAGCCGTTCTTCGACGCATTCAAGCCGGCCCATGAATGGCTGGCGCGCGAGAAGCCAGACGTTGCGGTGGTGATCTACAATGATCATGGCCTCAACAACTTCCTCGACAAGATGCCGACTTTCGCGATCGGCGCGGCGGCCGAATATCACAACGCCGACGAAGGCTGGGGCATTCCGGTGCTGAAGCCGTTCCGCGGGCATCCGAAGCTGTCGTGGCACATCATCGAATCCCTCGTTGCCGACGAGTTTGACATCACCATGTGTCAGGAAGTGCTGGTCGACCACGCATTCACGCTGCCGATGGCCCTGATGTATCCGGGCAACATTGACTGGCCGGTGGCGACCGTACCGGTGATGCTGAATTCCGTGCAGCATCCGCTGCCGACGGCGCGCCGCTGCTACAAACTCGGTCAGGCGATCGGCCGCGCCATCGATTCCTTCCCGGAGGACATCAAGGTCGTGCTGCTCGGCACCGGCGGACTGTCGCACCAGCTCGATGGCAAGCGGGCCGGCTTCATCAACAAGCCGTTCGACCTGTGGTGCATGGACAAGATGCGCAACGATCCGGAAGCGCTGGCGCGCCTCTCCAATCACGAGATCGTCGAAAAGGCGGGCTCGCAGGGCGTCGAGCTGATGACCTGGATCGCCATGCGGGCGGCCATGACGGGCCGCGTGAAGGAATTGCACGCGACCTATCACGTGCCGATTTCCAACACCGGCGGCGCTGTCATGCTGTTCGAGAACAATCCGCAGCCGCACGCCATCGCGGCCGAATAGGCCGACATTGACGCTGCAGCCAAGCGCTGCGGCTTCGCCTCGCCAGGCTGGTCAGCCGAAGAACGACCAGAGCCGGGCGATCAACACCATCCAGACCAGAAGGCTGGCGGCCATCATGGCGCGGCGCTGGATGGTGGGGGAGAGGCGCAACGGCGGGCGCTTGGCGCTCTTCGCCTGTTCGAGCGTCGACTTGCTGAGCCCTAGTCGTGGCTCCACCGGGATGAAGATCAGCGCGGCTGCGCCGAGCACCAGCGTGGCGAGCGTCGTCACCCCGAGCTTGCAGGTCAGGCTATCGGTGCATTGTCCGATGAACTGATCGGGAGAGAACATGTCGGTTCGGAAGTCCTGAATGCGTCCGCCGCCGGGACGCGCATCCGCGCGGCCGCGACAGGGATCGTGTGGAAATCGACGCGCAAAATAATCTCGACAGATGACGGCGAAGCTTAAACTTAATTCGGACGGGCGAGCCTGTCCGTAAACGCACAAAGCCCCCCGACAGGGAGGCCTTGGCAGCATCACGCGAAAATCTGAAGATTGCCTGAAGGCGATCGGTCGATTGCGAGGCAAGCGGCGGGGCCGCCAGCCGCAGCGGCCTCGCCTACATTCCCACCCGCTTGTTGACGAAATCGAGTGTGAAAGCCTCCTTGTAGTTGAAGTCCTTCGGGGCGAGCCCGGCGTCCTTCAGCAATTCGGTGTGAGCCTTCCAGCGATCGTCGCTCATGGTTCCGAGTCCGTATTTTGCGGTTTCGGCGCTTTCGAGAATGCCGGCCTTCTTCAGCATGTCGATCGTGTAATCCACCAGCCCGTCCGGGTTGTCGGGATTGTCCTTGCGGATCAGCGCGACCGCCGGGGCGGGATCTTTCAGGAAGTCGATCCAGCCCTTGATGGAGGCGTCGACGAAGCATTGAACGGCCTCGCGCTTGGTGTCGATCATTTGCTTCGAGGTGACGGCGACTGACGAATAGGCGTTGTAGCCGCCATCAGCGAGCAGGAACGTGTTGGGCTTCTCGCCCGTCTCGGTAAGCACCCGGTAGGGTTCGTTGGTGATCAGGCCCTGCTGGATCGCCATCTTGTCGGCGAACCACGGCGCCATCTGGCCCGAGTAGCTGGCGATCTGCGAATCCGTGAAACCGAATTTGGTGCGCAGGAACGGCCAGAACGTGCCGCGAGACGCTGCGCCGATCATGATCGGCCGGCCCTTCATGGACTCGAAGCTGTCGAGTCCGACTCCGGGGTGGGTCATCAGGATCTGCGGGTTCTTCTGGAACATGGCGAAGACCGCCTTGGCCGGAAAGCCGGCCGCATTCACCTGAATCGCAGTGTCGTTGAAACTCGCCGACATGATGTCGATGGAGCCCGCGACCAGCAATTGCTTGCCGTCGAGGCCCGGCCCACCCTGCCGCAGCGTCAGCTCGACCCCGCAGGCCTGATACATGCCCTTGGCCAGCGCCTGATAATAGCCGCCATGTTCGGCTTGCGCCCGCCAGGATGTGAGAAAGCTCAGTTTCTCCGCAGCCAGCGCGGGGGCGCTCATCGCCACGAGCGCCAGTGCGAGTGAAGTGCGACGCATGCTCAAGCCTCCGTCAAATAGAACCGATGAAGGCGAGGCAACATGCGTGCCAGCGCACGATTTCAGTATTCAAAGCGTAGCTGAGACGTTCTGGCATACGGGTTGCACATTTTGTCGCGCACCCGGCGTCTCGCTCCGGCGATTTTTCGGCGTGCCCGGCAAATGAGCGCGACAGCCTGTTTGGCGATCATTTGTCCGCATCGAGGTTAGGCAGACGCCGTCTTTCGCGCCAATGCGAGCGGCCGAATGCCGAATACAGCGGAGCATCAGCGTGAAGTCGCACTGGTGGTGGGATCTGACGACGAAGGATTTCGCCGGGCTCGACATGAGCGAGATCGTGGCAGTTCTGCCGATCGGGGCTGTCGAGCAGCATGGTCCGCACCTTCCGGTGAAAGTCGACGCCGCCATCAACGCTGGCATCATCGACCTCGCGGTGAAACGCATGACGCAGGATTTTCCGGCCCTCATCCTGCCCGCCATACCGGTGGGAAAATCCGACGAGCATAAGGCGTTTCCCGGCACGCTGACGCTGTCTTACGAGACGTTGGCGCGCGTCTGGTACGAAATTGGCGAGAGCGTTTTCCGTGCCGGCTGCCGCAAGATCATCCTGTTCAATTCGCATGGCGGCCAGCCGCAGGTGATGGAAATTGTCTGCCGCGAATTGCGTGTGAAGCTCGGCATGTTCGCCGTTTCTTGTTCGTGGTTCCGGGTGACGAATTCCAAGGATCTGTTTAGCGCCACGGAGCGCGAGTTCGGCATTCACGGCGGCGAAGCCGAAACCAGCGTCATGCTGCATCTGCATCCCGAACAAGTGGACATGCAGTTCGCCGAAGACTTCGTACCGACATCCGTCGATATCGCCAAGAATTACAAATTCCTGACGCCCGAAGGCGCTGTGGGATTTGGCTGGCAGACGCAGGATCTGCAGACGGCCGGCGCCTGCGGCAACGCCTCTCTGGCTGACGCGAAACGCGGGGCCATCACCGTCGACCGCGCCGCTGACGGCCTGATCGCGCTGATCGACGAAGTCGCCCGCTATCCGCTGTCCAACATCATCGAAACGACGAACTACAGCAAATCCTGAGGCTGCGACCCGGAGACCGTCATGTACGCCATCGAAGCACTCGTGTCGGAACTGAGCGGCATCAAATGCGCCACCGATCCCATGACGATCCGGCGCAAGAGCCGCGACTGGTTCTCGATCAGCCCGCTGCTGCGCAAGTCGCTCGAAGGCAAACTGGCCGACGTGATCATCACGCCGACCACCAAGGATGAACTGCTGCGCGTGATCTCGACCGCGGCCAGACTGCGCATTCCGATCACCGCGCGCGGCGGCGGTACGGCGAACTACGGACAGAGCGTGCCACTGCGCGGCGGCATCGTGCTCGACATGATGGAATTGTCCGGCGTGTTGTGGACGAAACCCGGCGCGATCCGCGCGCTAGCTGGCACGCTTTGCACGGATGTCGACAACGCAGCGCGCACGACCGGCTGGGAATTGCGGTTCCACCCGACCACGAAGGCGACGGCGACGATCGCGGGATTCATCGCCGGCGGCACCGGCGGACCCGGCAGTTGCGCCTATGGGGTGTTGCGCGACGCCGGCAATATATCGGCCGTCGAACTCATCAGCATGGAAGAGACGCCTCGCATCGTCGAATTGCGTGGCAAGGACGTGCGGCTCGCGCATCACGCCTATGGGGCGGCCGGCATCATCACCGAAGTGGAGATGCCGCTGGCCCCGGCGTGGAACTGGGTCGAATCCATCGTGGCGTTCCCGACCTATCTGCAGGCGGTGCGCTTTGGCCTCTCGGTTGGCAACGCGGACGGCATCATCAAGAAATTGCTGTCGGTACATGAATGGCCGACGCCGCATCTGATGCGCGATCTCAGCGACATCGTTCCGCAAGGCCATTCGATGATCTCGACGCTGATCGCCGACATTTCATGGCCCGACTTCACCGACATTGTCGCGGCGGCGGGCGGCGTTGTGGTCGCCTCGTCGTCCGAAGGCAAAGGGGTTTACGGCAAGCCGCTCTACGAATTTTCATTCGGCCATGCGCTTTATCAGGTGCAGCTCACCGAACCGAAACGCACCGCCATCGAAGGCCTGTTCCATGAACCCGATTTGATCGCGCAGGTCGAGCGCGTTCACAAACGCCTTAATGGCGTCGGCCCATTGCGCATGGAATTGCGCCGTTGGGCGGGGCGTCTGGTGGGCAGCGGCTCGCCCTATTTCACGTTCGAATCCGAAGACCAGATGGCCGAGATCGCACGCGTCATGCAGGAAGAAGGCGTCATCGTCGCCAATCCGCACGCGTCGTCGCTGCGCTCTGTCGGCAAGAAGGAACTGACCGAAGCCGACGTGGCGTTCAAGCGCAAGATGGACCCCATGGGCCTGCTCAATCCCGGCCGCTTCGAAGCCGACGACCATGAAGACGAACAGTTCAATTCCAAGGTTCAACTGCGCCGCGCCAGCGGCCAGTCGTTCTGAACCTGACGGGAGACGGATATGACAATGCGCAAGAGCATGATGATGGCGGCGGTGATCGCCGTCGGGGCGACGGATTCCCATGCAGCCGACAAATTGACGTTCCAGATGAGCTGGAAAGCGCAGGCCGAGCAGGGCGGCTATTTTCAGGCCGTCGCCCGGGGCTATTATAAAGACTGCGGCCTCGATCTCACCATCCGTCAGGGCGGACCCGGCATCGATCCCGCGCAATTGCTCGTGGGCGGCGCGATCGACGCGACGCTCGTGGCGCAGATCGACTCCGTCTATCACATGAACAAGGCCGGCTTTCCGGCGCGCGCCCTGATGGCGGCCAACCAGCGCAGCGCGCAGATCCTGATGACCCATCAGGGAAATGGCATCGAGGCGTTTGGGGACATGAAGGGCAAGCCCATCATGATCGCGGCCGGTTCGCGCTCTACGTTCTGGCCATTCCTGCGCACCAAGTATGGCTGGACTGACTCACAGATCCGCAGCTACACCGGCCAGCTCGCGCCGTGGTTCTCGGACAAGAACGCGATCCAGCAGGGCCTGCTGACCAATGAACCATTTCTGGTGAAGCGCGAAACCGGCGTGTTGCCGAAGGCGTTCCTGCTCGCCGACTATGGGTATCTGACTTACGGGTCGATCGTCACCGTGTCGCAGG
The DNA here is from genome assembly GCA_947472615.1 of Beijerinckiaceae bacterium. Lineage (GTDB taxonomy): Bacteria > Pseudomonadota > Alphaproteobacteria > Rhizobiales > Beijerinckiaceae > Terripilifer. The sequence goes on along the minus strand of CANJEY010000115.1, from coordinate 2,839 downwards.
GCCTGATCGACAAGAAGCCCGACGCTGTTCGCTGCCTGACGCAGGCCTCCGTCAAGGGCTGGGAGGATTACCTGAAGGATCCCAAGCCAGCGTTCGATCTGCTCAAGGCCACCGATCCGGCCAACACCGACGATCTGATGGACTACACTTATAACACGATGAAGAACGCCGATCTCATCACCAGCGACGACACGCGCAAGAGCGGTTTCGGCGTGATGACGGACGCGCGCTGGAAGTCGCATTTCGACATGCTGGTCGAAACCGGCCTGCTGCCAGCCGACATGGATTATCGCGTCGGCTTCACGCTCGCCTTCCTCCCCACCAAAACGAACTGACCCCGCCATGAGTCTCGAGAACACACTTCCGCTGGAAGGCGAGGCGGCGAGCGACGAGGCGCAGACCCCGCCACGCCGCGCGCTGCTCGACCGGCTTCTGCCGACTATCGCGGGCCTCGTCTTCCTGCTCGGGTGGGAAGGGCTGGTGCGCGGCTACAATATTTCGAAGTTCATTCTGCCGCCACCCTCGCTGATCTTCACCACGATGATCGCCCAGCGCGATGCGCTGCTGCGCTCGTTGCAGTTCACCGCGACGATCTCGTTGAGCGCCTTCTGTCTGGCGATCGTCAGCGGTGTGACGCTCGGCGTGCTGCTGACGCAGAGCCGCACGGTGGAGCGCACCTTCTGGCCCTATGCGGTCGCCATGCAGGTGACGCCCGTGGTGGCGATCGCGCCGCTCATTATCATCTGGGTCGGTCTCGATCGCGTCTGGCTGGCGCTGTTGATTCTGGCGTGGATCGTGGCCTTCTTTCCGATGCTGTCGAACACCGCCATCGGCATGAAGTCCGCCGATCACGGATTGATCAACGTATTCGATCTTTACGGTGCATCGCGCTGGAAGAAGTTGCGCTATCTGCAACTGCCGTCGGCGATGCCGTTCATTCTGGCTGGCGCACGCATCTCATCGGGCCTCTCGGTCATCGGCGCTGTGGTGGCGGAGTTCGTCGCCGGCAGCGGCTCGGCCACGGGGCTCGCCTACATGATCATCGAAAGCGGCACGATGCTGAACATTCCGCGCATGTTCTCGGCGCTGACGGTTCTGTCGCTGTTCGGCCTCACGATCTGGCACATCACCTCGGCCGTTCAGCGCAAGTTGCTGAGCAAGTGGCACGAGAGCGAACTGAAGCAGGAAAACTGATGCAGATGCAGTCTCAGGGCGGCGCCGTGCTCGCAATCCCGCAAGCGCTCGTCACGCAGGATGCGCCGGAAGCCTCGGCGCGCACGAAGCCGCTGGTGCGCATGCAGCACATCAGCAAGGTCTATTCGAACGGCACGGTCGCGCTGCGCAACCTCAATCTCGACGTCGAGCAGAACGAGTTCGTCAGCCTGCTCGGTCCGTCGGGCTGCGGCAAGTCGACGGCGCTACGTCTCGTGGCGGGGCTGGGCGGCTTCACGCGCGGGGCGATCGACTGGCCGACATCGACCTATGACGCCTACGGTAAACCGGAACGCGAAGTCGGCTTTGTGTTTCAGGAAGCGACGCTTATGCCCTGGGCGACCGTGTTCGATAATGTCTATCTGCCATTGCGGCTCAAGAACATGAATCGCAAAGCCGTCACCGAACGCGTCAAATCCGTCCTCGAACTGGTGGGTCTGGACAAGTTTGCGGACAGCTATCCGCGCGAACTGTCGGGCGGCATGAAGATGCGCGTCTCCATCGCCCGCGCGCTGGTGACGCAACCCAAGCTTTTGTTGATGGATGAACCCTTCGCGGCGCTCGACGAGATCACCCGCACCAAATTGTCGAACGATCTGCTTGACATCTGGCGCAAGGCGCAATGCACGGTCATGTTTGTCACGCACAGCGTGTTCGAGAGCGTATATCTCTCCACGCGCATCGTGGTGATGGCGGCCCGGCCCGGGCGTATTGTGGGCGAACTCCCGATCGACGAACCCTATCCGCGCGATCCATCGTTCCGCATGACGCCGCGCTATTCGGCGCATTGCCGCGAAGTGTCGAGCTTGCTCGACAAGGCGATGAATTCCTGACGCCTTCAAAGCACAGTTGCCCGTATGGGCTTCTGGAACCATTCGCGCCCTTCCGTTGTTAATTCGGTTCAACAACGGAGGTCTTTATGACGAGCTACAGCACACGCGACACCGGAGCCGTCGCTGCCGACGAAACCGGGAGCCTCATCGCTGCAAGCAAGGTCAACGGCACGAGCGTCTATAACCGTCAGGGCGAATCGCTCGGCTCGGTCTATGACGTGATGATCGACAAGCGCTCGGGGCAGGTGGCCTATGCGATCATGTCGTTCGGCGGCTTCCTCGGCATGGGCGAGAGCTATCACCCGCTGCCATGGAAGGTGCTGAGTTACGACACCAGCATGGGCGGCTATGTGGTGGATCTCGACAAGAACCGCCTGCAGGGCGCGCCGAGCTATACAGGCAACAGCACGCCGACGTGGACGGATCGCAAGTACACCCGTACGATCGACGATTATTACGGCGTGCCGCCCTACACGTTCTAGGCTACCCCGCCATACGCGCAGGCTCTGCGGCTTCCGCCAGCACAGCCGGCGCAGGCGCTTCGACCCGGCAGCGAAAGCCCGCCGGGTCGTAGTCTATTGTAATGTCCGCATTTAACTCGGACGCGAGTACGCGACGGATCATCAGGGAGCCGAATCCCGTTTTAAGCGGGACCACGACGGCGGGGCCGTTTTGCTCAACCCAATCGAGAGCAAATGAGCCGTCGGCGCTCACGGACCAATCGGCCGCTATATGTCCCTCATCTGCCTTCAGGGCCCCGAACTTGGTGGCGTTCGTGCATAGTTCGTGAATGG
>CANJEY010000114.1 GCA_947472615.1 Beijerinckiaceae bacterium | reverse complement strand
GGTCTGAAAAGGGAAGTCCCAGCGCTTCGGCCCGCAATTGAAATCGACCGCATTGCCATTCCAAATGATGCGACTATTTCAAGCACCGCTCAAAATAAGATCAGTCAAAAACCGCAATCGAAGACCACGCAACAACGGATCGACGCTCGCCACTTCCTTAACCTTACCGAATTGCTACCGGATGCGATATCGACGACGATGATCGTGGTTAATCCATCGTCACCGGTCCTATCGGAACAGTTCCTGATAGATTTCGTCGGAACGCTTCTCGTACTTGTCGACCGTTTCGCCGAGGATGAAGTTCACCGGCACCTTGGCGACATTCGGATCGACCGCCGCCACGACCGGCGAAGGCGCCACGTCAGGCCGCGCGGGGAACAGGCCAGCCTTCGAGAATACTTCCTGTCCGTCCTTGCCGAGCATGAAGTCGATCAGCAGCAGCGAGGCGTGCGGATGTTTCGCGCCCTTGACGATGGAGATCGTCGAGGCGGTGCTCGGTACGGGATCGAGCAGTTTCGAATTCACCGGCGCGCCCTGCGCGGCGCTGATCACCGGGAAATGCGCGAACACGTTCAGCGCCAGCGGATATTCGCCGGCCATCACGCGATCAACTAGCGTGCGGGCGCTGCCCGAACCGAAGTTGATGATCTTCTGTCCCGATAGTTTCTTGAAATAATCGAGCGCGCGTTCCTCGCCCCAGGCGATGCGCAGATTGGTGAGAAACAGCGCCGTGCCGCTGGCGGATTCGATGCGCCATGAAATCTTGCCCTTCCACATCGGATCGAGCAGATCCTCGTAGCGTTGCGGCACCTTGTCGGCCGGCACGAGCTTGGTGTTGTAGGCCATGGCGAAATAGCTCACGCGCGTCGGCGCGGTGAGGTTCTGAGGGTCCTGCAACGTCTTCGGCAAAAATTCGCGCATGGGCGTGTGGAACGGCTGGATGATGTTGGCGGCGAGCGCCAGTTCGCCGACGCCGGTGCCTTCCACGACATCGCCGACCATGTTGTTGGCGCGCTGCTCGGCCGAAATCTTGGCCGCGATGGCCTCCGACTCGCCGCGCCAGAAGTTCATCTTCACGCCGGGATATTTGGCCTGAAACGCGTCGACCATCGGGCGCAGCGCGACGTTGACGACGAGGCCGGTGTAGATCACCACCTGCCCTTCCTTCCGCGCGCCTTCCAGCACGCGCTGGTCGCGATCGGGGCCCTTGTAGGTGAGAATGTCTTCGCCAGCCGCCTGCGCGGCGGTCGCCATGACGCCGGACAGCAACAATCCGCGCAACAGACCAACAGACATCAGCGCCTCCCAGATCAAGACCAGCGCCGCGCGCGCGGCGACCTCATTGCGATCACCCTAGGTGAAAAACGCGCCGCTGAGTAGCCGTCGCGGGACCGACTTACTTGCGCTGCTCGGCAGGGCTCAAAATGCGGCGCAGGCGCTCCGCGGCGGCGGGTGTGGTCTTCATCACCTCGGCCGTGAGCGCTTCGAGTTCCTCGCCCGAGACTGGCTCGATATCCATTCCAGCCCTGGCGGCGTCGGCCAGCAGGCCGGGATCCTTCATCGCGGCCAGAAACGCGGCGCGGACCGCCTTCACACGCTCCGCCGGCACGCCCGGCGGCATCAGCAGCGGACGGCCGTAGGACATGCGCGCGTACATCAGCAGCAGCGCCTGCTTGTCGGTTTCGTCCTTCGGCAGTTCGAACATCGGCACGTCCGGCAGATCGGCGTGCTTCTTCAGCCCATACTGGGCGACGATCTTCAGCTTGCCGCTCTTCACGTCGGCGAGATTGTGGCTCTTGATGCTGGTCCAGCCCATGCCGCCCTGACCGTGCAGTTCGCCGCGCTCCATGGCGAGCGTCACCTGACCCGAACCCGAATAGCCGGAAATCAGCTTGAATTTCGTCCCGGCCAGCGCGTTCATCACGACCGGCATGTCGTAGAGCGCGCCGCCGACGCCGGACGCCCCGACGATCATTTCCTTGGTGAACAGATCCTCGATGCGATTGATCGGCGATGGCCCCGTGGCGACAACCACGTCGACCTCTGGCGCATTGCTGCCGATCCAGTTGAATTTCGTGATGTCGAAATGTGCCGTCTCGGGCGACAGGAAGGGCGTGGTGGGCGCGGCGTTCGAGATGAGGCCGATGACGGTCCCGTCCTTGGCGGCGGTGTTGTAAAGCTGGTTCGTCAGCGTCAGGCTGCCCGCGCCTTCGACGTTCTGGACGATGACGCCCGGATTGCCCGGAATGTATTTTCCCAGATGCGGGGCAACGAGTCGTCCGGCGAGATCGTAGCCGGAACCCGGTGGAAAGCCGATGCGCAGCTGGATCTGCTTGCCTTTGTAGAAGTCCGCAACCGCGTCCTGCGCCTGCGCGCCGGCGGCGTTCAAACAAATGGCGACGAAAAGTCCCCGCGCACGGTTCATGTCGTTCCCCCCGATCGTTCCTGTGCCGTTACCATGCCAGCTGCGCACGGCCAACAGGAGCCCGCAGCCTTAAGGTTAAAAAAGGGTTTGCTTTGCGTCCGCCGGAACCAGCTGGAATAGAGTTGTCATTCGCAGGTGGGCAAAGCCATGACCGACACGAACGAACGACGCAAGATGAACCGCGAACCCTCGATGGTGGAGGGCTATGCGGTTTATGGCCGCTGGTTCAAACGGACCGTGCCGTGCCTCATCACCGAACATTCCGGCCGCGGTGCGCGACTGTGGACGAACAGCCTGACCAAGCTGCCGGAGAAGTTCCGGCTGTATGTCGGGCCGAACGACGAAGCCGGCCGCGATGTCGTCAACGTCTGGCGCAAGGGCGTCGAGCACGGCGTCGCGTTCCAGCCGGAAAGCCCCGGACGGGCTTTCCTGAACTTCACGCTGAACTTGCGCGGTGCGCGAACCGCCTGACGCGAGACGTCAGGCTTTGACGGGCTCATTGGCGGCGTTGACGCCCGCGATGAAGCCCTGACAGGTGGCTCGCGCGGTGCCGTGCTGGCTGAATCCGCCAGCCGATTCGCCGCCGCAATAAAGCCCAGGAATCACCTCGCCTTCGAGATCGACGACCTGACACTTCGCGTTGATGCGCAGGCCTGAACGCGTGTCGTGCGGCATCGGCGTCGCCCATGCGGCATAGAACGGCGCCTTGGCGATCTTGTATTTCGGGGTCGGCTTGGCGAAGTCGTCGTCAACGCCCTTGTCGACGAAGGAATTGTAGCGGGCCACCGTCTCTTCGAGATTTTGCGGCGGCATCGGCACGCGCTGATACTTCATCCTGATCGCTTTCGCGAGGTCGGCGATCGTGTCGGCCTTGAAGAAGAAGCCGCCTTCGAAATCTACCTGCGGCGGAACCGGATTCCACTTTTCCCGCGCGACCGCGTCGGCATCGAAGATGGCCCAGATCGGGCCGCCGCCGTTGTGGCCGTCGCCGATGCCGGCCATCGCGGCGTTGATCCAGTTGTTCGGATTGTACTTGATGTTCTTCGCGTTCAGCCAACTATCGTGGGTGTAATTCTCCAGCGAGCGATAATTGTTCGCCGAGAATTGCGGCCCGGTTTCATCGTAGAAGCGCTTTCCGATCATATTCACCGTGATGACGTCCTGCCAGTCGGCGACGTCGAGGCCCGACGCGCGGGCGCGATCGAACACGGCGCTACCGGGCAGGAATCCCAGTTTAGGATAGCCGTATTGCGAGCCTATGCTGGAATTCTTGATCAGAGATCCACCAAATTCGCCGACCTGATTGTAAAGACCCCACAGGGATGCGCCGACCGCCATGGCGGCGATTTCGCCGCTGGCGTCCTGCGCCGAATAGGGTGCGCCGAGAAGGCCGCAATATTCTTCTGTCAGGCGCGGATCGACAATGCGGCGGAAGTTGACGTTGCCGGTTGATCCGCCCGTGCCGATGACGACGGCCTTGCGGGCGCGGATGTTGAGTTTCGCGCCGCGATGATCGGCGACGATTCCCAGCACCGGCCCCGAGTTCTGCGACTTCCGCAAAATGCCGGTCATCCGGTGCTCGAGCAGGATCTCGACGCCCGCCTTGCGGGCCGACGCCTCGAGAGGCCGCATCAGACCGTTGCCAGACGAAAACGTCGCGCGGATTGCCGGATCAACCTGCTTGCCTGTCTGCACGCGCGGCCAGTCCATGATGGCGGCGTGATTAACGCGCGGAACCGAATTGCCGGTCGCCGCGCCGCCCTGCGCATCGGGCGCCTTGTCGACGAATACGACGCCGTGCGCGACCAGCCAGTCGAAGGTGGCGGCGCTGTTGTCGGCGAACGCGCGAATGATCTCGCGATCGTTGTAGCGATAGTTCGGAAAGCCGTTGCGTTCGACGACTGACCAGTCGGTGAGATCGCGATACAGCAGGTCGGGCGAATCCTGAATGCCGTGCTTCTTCTGTGCGCTGGTGCCGCCGCCGAGCGGAACGTTGCCGCCGCACACCATGGCGTGACCGCCGACGTCGCGCTCCGCCTCAACAATGATGACCGAAGACCCCGCCTCGCGGGCGCGGATCGCGGCGGTCATGCCGGTCGCGCCGGAACCGATGACCACGACATCGGCCTCGCGATGCCATGTGGTCGCCTGTTGCGCCTGTGCGGACGCTGAGCCAGCGAGCGCGGCGGCGCCGACGCCGGATCGAATCAAATCGCGTCTGTTGATGGTCATGGCGTTTCCCCGGTTGTTTTCTGTGGTCAAGATTTGCGCAGACGGGACCTTTTGGCAATTCCCGAACATGCTGCATCGCGTCGCGCTGGCGGATCGCCGTAGCGCGTGGCACATGGGCGCCATGTCCCGACCGGCCGAATCGCCCGCCTCCGTCACGCGCCATCCGCGCGTGCGGAGGCTCGTGCTCGGCGACTTCCGTTCATATCCGGCGCTGGATCTGCGGCTCGACGCCAACATGATCGCCCTCACAGGCGACAATGGCGCGGGCAAGACGAACCTGCTGGAAGCGCTCTCCTTCCTGACGCCCGGCCGCGGCCTGCGCCGCGCCGATCTCGCCGATTGCGCCAACGATCGTGGCGCAGGCGGCTGGACCGTCTCGGTGGAAATCGACCACGACGGCTTCTCGACGCAGCTCGGCGCCGGCCTCGATCCGCCGCAGCCTGGCGCGCCGCAAAGCCGCCGCTACCGAATCGACCGTGCGCCCGTTTCGTCGATTCAGGGGTTCGCGGCGCATGTGCGCGTCGTCTGGCTGACGCCCGCCATGGATGGTCTGTTCAACGGCCCCGCCGGCGAGCGGCGGCGTTTTCTCGACCGTCTCGTGCTGGCGGTCGATTCCGATCACGGAACGCGCGTCAACGCGATGGAGCGCGCGCTGCGCAATCGCAATCGTCTGCTCGAAGACAATGTGCGCGATCTGGTGTGGCTGGATTCGGCTGAGCGCGAGGTCGCAGAGCTCGCCATCGCGGTCGCGGCAGCCCGGCGCGAAACGGTGACACGTCTCGCCGGTCTCATCGCCGCCACGCGCGACGAGGCGACGGCGTTTCCGTGGGCGGACGTATCGCTTTCGGGTGTCGTCGAAGACATGATCGCCGATTGCCCGGCCATCGAAGCCGAGGACCGTTACCGGGCGATCTTGCGCGACAACCGCGCGCGCGACGCCGCGGCCGGCCGCACTCTCGTCGGCCCGCAGGCGAGCGATCTCGTGGTGCGCCACGGCCCGAAGCAGACAGACGCCGCGCGCTCATCCACCGGAGAGCAAAAGGCTTTGCTGGTCGGCCTCGTTCTGGCGCATGCGCGACTGGTCGCCGAGATGAGCGGCATCGCGCCTCTGGTGCTGCTCGACGAAATTGCCGCGCATTTTGATCCGTCCCGGCGCAGCGCGCTGTACGACTCGCTGGAGCGGCTCGGCGGTCAGGTCTGGATGACGGGAGCTGACGCGCCAGCTTTCGACGATCTCGCCGGCCGCGCCAGCATCTTTCGCGTGACGGCCGGATGCGTGACGCGCGCATGACCACGCCCCCGCTGCCCCGCCGCGCGCGCGAATTGCTGAAATCCGTGTTCGGCTACGACGACTTCCGCCCCGGTCAGGAACAGGTGATCGCGCGCGTCATGGCGGGCGAACCGGTGCTGGCCGTGATGCCGACCGGCAGCGGCAAATCCATGTGCTATCAATTGCCGGCGCTACTCGACGATGGGCTCACGGTCGTGGTGTCGCCGCTGATCGCCCTGATGCGCGATCAAGTTGGCCAGATGCGCTCGATCGGGGTCGCGGCCGCCACTCTGAACTCGATGAACGACGCAGGCCAGAGCGACGAAATCTGGTCGCAATTGCGGGCCGGAACGCTGCGCCTTTTGTTCGTCTCGCCCGAACGTCTGGCGATGGACGGGCTGCGCCAATCACTCCGTCGCGCCGGCGTGAAGCGCCTCGCGATCGACGAGGCTCATTGCGTTTCAGAATGGGGTCATGATTTCCGCCCCGAGTATCGCGAGATCCGCGCCGCGCTTGAAGCGTTGGGCCGCCCGCCCGTGCTGGCCCTGACAGCGACTGCGGACTACAGCACCCGCGCCGACATCGTCGAGCGTCTGTTCGATCGCGAACCGACGATCATCCTGCACAGTTTCGACCGGCCGAACATCGACCTCGCCTTCGCCGCGAAGGATCAGCCGCGCAAACAATTGGGCGATTTCCTTGACCGGCGGCGCGGCCAGAACGGCATCGTGTATTGCTCATCGCGGGCGCGCACCGAGGCGCTGGCCGATCACTTCCGTAAGGCCGGGCACGAGGCCTTCGCGTATCACGCCGGCATGGAGCAGCGGGAGCGCAACCGCAATCAGGACCGCTTTCTCAGCGAAGACGGCGTCGTGGCGGTCGCGACCGTGGCGTTCGGCATGGGGATCAATAAACCAGACGTGCGCTTTGTGGCGCATGCCGACATGCCATCCAGCGTCGAGGCCTATTATCAGGAAATCGGCCGCGCCGGCCGCGACGGATTGCCGGCCGACACGCTGACGCTCTACGGCCTCGACGACATGGCGCTGCGCCGCAGGCAAATCGACGAACGCGACATCAGCGACGAACGGCGGCGCATCGAACGGCGGAGGCTCGACGCCCTGATCGGCCTGTGCGAGGCCTCCGCCTGCCGACGACAGACGCTGCTGGCCTATTTCGACGAAGCCAGCGAGCCATGCGGGCGCTGCGACGTGTGTCAGGGCCGCGTCTCGCTTTACGACGGATTGATTGACGCCCAGAAGGCCCTATCGGCGGTGGTGCGCAGCGGCCAGCGCTTCGGGGCGGCCTATCTGTCCGATCTGCTGACGGGCCAGAAAACCGATCAGATCGTCCGCAACGGCCATGACCTGCTGAAGACGTTCGGGGTCGGGCGCGACCGCACCAAGCAGGCCTGGGCCGGGATCATCCGGCAATTGTTCGCCGCAGGCGCGCTCGCCACCGCCAGCGAGGAGCACGGCGGCTTTTGCGTCACCGACACAGGCGCGGAACTGCTGCGGGGCAAGTCTTCGATCAAACTGCGCGAGCAGGCGCGGCCGAAGCGCGAGGAACGCCGCCGCGCCGCGATATCGAACGCCAGTGACGTCGACGAAAGCGTGCTGGCGGCGCTGAAGAAGCTGCGCCGCGACATCGCCCGCGACGAAGGCGTCGCGGCGTTCATGGTGTTCCCCGACCGCACGCTCATCGACATGGTGGAGAAGCGCCCGGCGACGCTCGACGAAATGGGGCTCGTGCACGGCGTCGGGCAGCGCAAACTGGCGCGCTATGGCGACCTGTTTCTCGAGGCGCTGGCGGAAGCGTCCTGACGATTTCGGCTGGCTTATCGGCCTAAGCCGAGCGCGCGCCTGAAATCGGCGCTGCGCAGGAACAGCCCGAGCCACGCGACGCCGCCGACATAAACGCCGAAGAACGTGTGCGTCAGCAACGGACTGCCGATGCGCAGGTGCGTCGCGATTGCGCCGCCGAGATAGCCGGTGAGCAGAATTGCTCCCAGCAGGCTCGTGCGCGGAATGACATAGAGGCACGAGACCACGAGCAGAATGATTCCCAACGGAATGACCGAACTTGCGGACCAACCGAGTTGCGTCATCGTCTCGAAGACGACGTCGCGACGCAGCAGCTTCATGGCTGCGTCCATCCACAGGAACAACGTCACGATGCCGGTGACGATCCAACCGATGCGGACGGACATGGTGGTCCCGATGCGCTTAGGCGACAGGCTCATCGCGCCGACTTTGACTTCGCGGCGCCGGCCGGCCCGTCGCCCTTGAGCAGGGCGTAGATCGCCATCGCGTGACCGCGTCCGAGATCGAAGTCCACCTTCAGCCAGTCGACAATCTGCGTCGCCTTGACGCCCGGCGCGATGGCCCCCGCCGCCACGAAACCTTTCTGCTCCGCGATGCGCCGGAAGTCGTCGGGCGACTTGCTGGTCTTCGCCTTTATGTTGTCGATATAGGCCTGAAAGCTCAAAACGACCCTCCCGCGCAAAGGCTACTGGACATTCAACATAGTCAACTCTATTAAAATATAAAATGTCGCTTGCGCGCTCTTACGATTCGTCGGGACGGGCCAGATCCGCCGACGCCACCCGTGGGCGGGTGCTGTCTGCGGCGAGGACGCTGTTCAGCCGCAACGGGATCGACGGAACCACGATCGCGCAGATCGCCGCGAGGGCGAACGTCGCGGAATCCACCGTCTACGCGCTGTTCAAGTCGAAGGATGGATTGCTTCAGGCTCTCATGCGCGCGGCGCTGTTCGGGCCGGGCTTCCAGACGGCGCAATCGCTGATGGACGGCGTTACAGATGGCCGGGCGCTGTTGAGGCTCACGGCGCGCGTGGCTGGCGCGATCTACGAAGGCGAGCGCAAGGAACTCGGAAGTCTGCGGGGCGCTTCGGGGTTCTCGCCGGCGCTGAAGCGCATTGAGCAGCGTTTCGAGAAAGTGCGGTTCGACATGCAGGAGGCGCGGCTCCGGCTCCTCTTCGAACAAGGTCAGGCGAAGCGCGGGCTCGACTTCGACGAGGCTCGCCGGCTGCTGTGGATGTACACCAGCCGCGACGTGCACCGCATGCTGGTCGTCGACGGGAAATGGCCGCTCGAACGCTACGAAAGCTGGCTGGCCGAGACGCTGCTTCGCGAGCTTTCCGAACCCTGACGACGACTGATCGCGGGAGGTCCGGCCAAAAGCCGGTTGGCGACTCGGTAATTCATTGAAAATATTGATACTATTTGCGCTCTTTCTCCCCTCGCCAGACGCCGTATTTCCGTGCAATCGCCCCCCGTTCAGGCTAGATTGCTGGACTGCGAATCAAGCTGGCCGCACGGCCATTCACGAACCTCCGCGAAAGCACGCTCTCCATGGCTGAACCCGCCCCGATTTCGCCGGACCCCGAAACCTCGCCGAACGCCTATGGAGCCGATTCCATCAAGGTGCTGCGTGGGCTCGATGCGGTGCGCAAACGGCCCGGCATGTACATCGGCGACACCGACGACGGCAGCGGCCTGCATCACATGGTCTACGAGGTCGTCGACAACGCGATCGACGAGGCGCTGGGCGGCCACGCCGATCTGGTGACGGTGACGCTGAACGCCGACGGCTCCTGCACCGTCACCGACAACGGCCGCGGCATCCCGACCGACATTCACACCGAAGAAGGCGTGTCGGCCGCCGAAGTCATCATGACGCAGTTGCATGCGGGCGGTAAGTTCGACCAGAATTCCTACAAGGTGTCGGGCGGCCTGCATGGCGTCGGCGTCTCTGTCGTCAATGCGCTATCGCAATGGCTGAAGCTGCGCATCTGGCGCGACGAAAAGGAATTTTTCATCGCCTTCGCGCATGGCGACGCGGTCGCGCCGCTGATCACCGTCGGCCCCGCGCCGCAGGATGGTCCGAGCGCCAAGCGCGGCACCGAGGTGACGTTCCTGCCATCCGAGCAGACGTTCACGATGGTCGAGTTCGATTACAACACGATCGAGCATCGTCTGCGCGAACTGGCCTTCCTGAATTCCGGCGTGCACATCATCCTCACCGACGCGCGCCATGCGGAAGTAAAGTCCGAAGACCTGTATTACGAAGGCGGGCTCGAAGCCTTCGTGCGCTATCTGGATCGCGCCAAGCAGCCGCTGATCGGAAAGCCCATCCTGATGAAGGGCGAGCGCGACCGCATCACGGTGGAAGTCGCGCTGTGGTGGAACGATAGCTACCACGAGAACGTGCTGGCCTTCACCAACAACATCCCGCAGCGCGATGGCGGCACGCATCTGGCCGGCCTGCGCGCGGCGCTGACGCGTCAGGTGACCGGCTATGCGGAAAAATCCGGGCTGACCAAACGCGAGAAGGTCGATCTCACCGGCGACGATTGCCGCGAGGGTCTCACCTGCGTGCTGTCGGTGAAAGTGCCCGATCCGAAGTTCTCGTCGCAGACGAAGGACAAGCTGGTGTCCTCGGAAGTGCGGCCCGTCGTCGAGGGTCTCGTCAACGAGATGCTCAACCAGTGGTTCGAGGAACATCCGGCCGACGCCAAGACCGTCGTATCAAAAGTGGTCGAAGCCGCGCTCGCGCGCGAGGCGGCCCGCAAGGCGCGCGAACTGACGCGCCGCAAGGGCGCGCTCGATGTCGCCAATCTGCCCGGCAAACTGGCCGATTGTCAGGAACGCGATCCTGCGAAATCGGAACTGTTCATCGTCGAGGGCGATTCCGCCGGCGGCTCCGCCAAGCAGGGACGCAATCGCGAGTATCAGGCCGTGCTGCCGCTGCGCGGCAAGATTTTGAACGTCGAGCGCGCGCGCTTCGACAAGATGCTCGGCAGTCAGGAAATCGGCACGCTCATCACCGCGCTCGGCACCGGCATCGGGCGCGATGACTTCAATCCCGACAAGCTACGCTACCACAAGATCATCATCATGACGGACGCCGACGTCGACGGCGCGCATATCCGTACGCTGCTGCTGACGTTCTTCTTCCGGCAGATGCCGCAGTTGATCGAGCGCGGGCATCTCTACATCGCGCAGCCGCCGCTCTACAAAGTGAAGCGCGGCCAGTCCGAGCAATATCTGAAGGACGAACGCGCGCGCGAAGATTATCTGATCGAGAATGGCCTCGACGGCGCCCGGCTGCGGATAGGCACCGGCGAAGAACGCGCCGCGCAGGATCTGCGCGCCACGGTCGACGAGGCGCGGCTCGTGCGGCAGGTGCTGTCGTCGCTGCATTCGCGTTATGACCGCACCGCCGTCGAACAGGCCGCCATTGCGGGCGCGCTGAAACCGATCGCGTCGCTTGGCGAAGAGGAGGCGACGCGGCTCGCCAGCGTCATCGCCGGCCGCCTCGATGCGCTGTCGGATGAAACGGAGCGCGGCTGGACCGGCCGCATCGACAACAACGGTTTCG
>CANJEY010000113.1 GCA_947472615.1 Beijerinckiaceae bacterium | reverse complement strand
GATCGTAGTCCGGCCGCCCCGGCAGATCCGCCGCCATCGCCTTCTGGCCCAGAAAGGTGATTTCCGGGAAGGTCGCCAGATAAGGGTCGATCGGCTCCAGCACCGGCCCCGGCCGGCAGGAGAACGCCGCGGACACGCGGTCGTCGACCGTCGTTTCGCCCGCCCATTTGCCGACCACCAGCCCCAGCCGCAGCATCGGGAAATTGATCATGCCGCTGGGCTCGGCGAAATAGACGGCCAAAGCCTCCTCGCCTTCGTACACGAACCCGCGCACGCCGGGCATGCCGGCGCAGCACGAGCAGGAGATGACCTCGTCTTCCTCGTTCGGCCGAACGGTGAAGCGCCCCATCAGATCAGGCCCACGGATCGACGGAAATGTGGATCGGACGGTCTTCGGTCTGGCCGCCCACCATGTGCAGCGCGCGATCGACGTCGTTGAGCGTCAGCAGATGCGTCGACATCAGTTCGAGCGGCAGGCGCTTGGAGGCCATCAGACCCAGCGCCATCTCGACCGCCTGATAGGAATGGCCGCGCAGGCCGCGCACCGACAGCTGGTAGACGATGACGCGTTCGGCGTCGAACTTCTCCGCCTGCCCCGCGCGCGACACCATCAGCAGCGTCCCGCGCTTGCGCAGCAACGGCAGCGACGGGTTGATGTTCTTCGGGCCGAGGCCAGAGGTGTCGAGGACGATGTCGGCCATGTGGCCATTGGTGATGCGGGCCACCGCGACGCCCAGATCCTCCTGATCGACCGCCACCGTATGGGTCGCGCCGAGCGCGCGGGCCAGTTCGAAGCGCTTCTCGTCGCGGGTCAGGCCGGACACGATGATCAGATCGGCGCCGGCGATCTTCGCCGCGATGACGCCGCCCAGACCCTGCTGGCCCGGTCCCTGAATCACCACGACCTTGCCGGGACCGGCGCCACCGTCGAAATACATCCATTGAAAGCCGTTGCCGATCGGCAGGCACATGGAGGCGATGCGCGGCGCGACGCCGGCCGGCACCTTATGGACGATCGTGCGCGGGTGCATGTAGGCGTACTGGCTGTAACCGCCCCAGAGACCCGGCTTCACGTCGACCGAAGTCGAGCCGAAGCGGATCGCGTCGGGCCGCGTCTGGTCGGTTTCGAGGCAGGAGCGGATTTCGCCGCTGCGGCAATATTCGCAATGGCCGCAGGGCAGATATTCCTCAAGAGCGACGAGGTCGCCTTCCTTGACGCCCCAGCGATACTTGGCGGCGTCGCCGATCTTCTCGACATAGCCGACCATCTCGTGGCCAAGGATGCGTGTGCCGCGCGCCATGCTCTGGTACATGTTCCAGTCGCTGGAGCAGATGCCGTTCACGGCCATGCGCAGCAGGCCGCCGTCGGACGGAATTTCCGGCAAGGGCAGTTCGCGCAATTCGGTCTTGCGCTTGTCGACCATCACCGCAGCCAGAGTCTTGGTAGCCATCTTCGTCCTCCACGATCTTGTTCGTCTGTCGGGAACGCCGGAGGCGCTCCGAATTCATAGCCCTGCAATTGGCATGAGCAGCGGCTCCGGTAAACCGGATTCTGCCCTCATGGCGCGTCGGTCTGCCAGCGCAGCGGCACATCGCGGCGCAAACGCGAGGACTCGCTGATCGCCAGACAGGCTTCCAGCGTGGCCTTGCCCCAGCGCCCATCGGGGAACACGTTGCGGCCCGCCGCGATCGCATCGCGCAATTCCATCAGTTCCGCCGCCCGGCCCGGATTGGGCGGACAGGCGATTTCCTCGCAGCCGGAGGCCGAATAGACGAACAGCCCCTCGGGCGACTGACGGATTGCGCCGCGCTCGCAGGTGACGATGGTGAGTCCGAAGAAGGGCGGCCTGTCGCCTGGCGGCCCCGCGAAGGCGGGAGCGGACTTGCCGGCCTCGCCGTATTTCTCGGACGGGTCGAGGGGACCAGTCAGACGGGGGCGCGGTTTGCGATTGCGCAGATCGGCGCGCTGCTTGCCCGTGCCGCCGATGCCCCAGTGCAGTTCGTCGCTCTCGAACCAGCCGTAGCCAACGAGATTGATCGAGGCCGTCGCGCCGCCCTCGAACTCCATCAGGGCCGAATATTGGCCGTCGGCGTCGAAATCCGGGTCGCCTCGCCGCACCGTGCCGCGCAGGGTCTGAGGTTTCCTTCCGACCAGATAGCGGACGATGTCGATCTGGTGGGGGGCCTGCCGCAGCACGATGCCGCCGCCCATCACCTCGTCGAGTTCGGCGGCGAGGCGCGGCCGCTGCAACCAGTCGTTGTGCAGAAACGTGTCCACATGCACGACCCTGCCGATGCGGCCGGAGGCGATCACCTCACGCATCGCCCTGATCGGCGGATCGAAAACCTTGGAATGGCCCTGTAGCAGGAGGACGCCGGCGCTGTCCGCAGCCGCTATCATGGCGTCGCATTCAGCGAGCGTCACCCCGACAGGCTTGGCGCAGATCGTGTGCTTCCCGTGCCGGGCCGCCAGCAGAACATGCTCGCAATGCAGGTGATTTGGGGTTTCGATCCAGACGGCGTCGACACCCTCCCAAGCGCATAGCGCCTCGACGCTGTCGAAGGCCGGCAGGCCGAATGTCAGCCCAAATTCGGCGCGCGCCTCCGGCCTCAGGTCCGCTCCGGCCGTCAGTTCGACACCCGGCACCGCCGCGAAGCAGGGCAGCACCATCGCGGACGCCGCCCCCAGACCCGCCACGCCGATGCGCAATGCCGCCACGTTCAATCCTCCCGTCTGGTCTTGTAGAACCATCGGGCACGACGGCAAAGCGGCTGCATCCATCCGGGCCGGCGACACGTATGAGCAATGAACACTTTTACCGAGGGATGCGTGTGACTGCCGACGCGCCAGCCATTGTCTGGTTTCGCGACGATCTGAGGCTTGCCGATCAGCCTGCGCTGCACGCGGCTGCGGAGAGCGGTCGGCCGCTGATCTGCATCTACATTCTGGACGACGGAACGGACGGCGTTCGCCCGCCCGGCGGCGCGTCACGTTGGTGGCTGCACCATTCTCTGACAGCGCTGGCCGAGAGCTTTGCAAGAATCGGCGGCCGTCTCGACGTGCTGCGCGGCCGCCCGCTCGTTCTGCTGCGCCAGCTTGCTTCGGCCAGCAGCGCCGCGAGCGTTTTCTGGACCCGCCGCTACGCCCCGGCCGAGCGTGAGGCGGATGCGGCAATCAAGGCCGCCCTGCAGGCTGACGGCGTCGAGGTTCGTAGTTTCAATGGGCAATTGCTGTTCGAACCGTGGACCGTGAAGGGCAAGTCCGGCGACTTCCTGAAGGTGTTCACGCCGTTCTGGCGCGCCGCGCTCAACGGCCCACCGCCCGCACTGCCACTGCCCGCTCCGAAGAGCCTCAAGACCGCAAAATGGCCCGCAAAAGGCCCGGCGCGCGTCGACATCGGCGACCTCGGCCTATTGCCGTCGAAACCCGACTGGGCCGGCGGCCTGCGCGCGGCATGGACGCCGGGAGAAGCCGGCGCGCGGCAGCGGTTTGACTATTTTCTGGACTCTGGCCTGCGGCGCTACGCGTCGGATCGCGACCGGCCCGACGTCGAGGCGACCTCGCGCCTGTCGCCACATCTGCGCTTCGGCGAAATCTCGCCGCGGCAGATATTTCACGCCGTCCGGCATCTGTCCGAAGCCGACGGGGCGACGGGACGCGACGCCGAGAAGTTCCTCAGTGAAGTCGGCTGGCGGGAATTCTCGTATAATCTGCTGTTTCACGCGCCCGACCTGACTCGCCGCAACTTCCAGACGCGTTTCGATGCATTCCCGTGGGGCGAGCCGTCGGCGAAACTGCTCGACGCATGGCGTCGGGGCCGCACCGGTTATCCGATCGTCGACGCCGGCATGCGGGAGTTGTGGATCACCGGATTCATGCACAATCGCGTGCGGATGATCGCCGCCTCCTTCCTGATCAAGCATCTGATGATCGACTGGCGGACCGGCGAGGAATGGTTCTGGGACACACTGTGCGACGCCGATCCGGCCAACAATCCTGCCGGCTGGCAATGGGTCGCGGGCAGTGGCGCGGACGCCGCGCCCTATTTTCGCGTCTTCAACCCAATCCTGCAGGGTGAGAAATTCGATCCGGATGGCGCTTACGTCCGTACTTACGTTCCTGAACTCGCCAAACTGCCGACGAAATGGATACACAAGCCGTGGATCGCGCCGCCCGATGTCCGCAAAGCCGCCGGCCTTGCATCGTCGAAAACCTATCCGTCCCCGATCGTCGATCACGACACGGCGCGGCAGCGCGCGCTGGCGGCGTTTGCGTCGCTACGAGAAACGTCAACGACAGAATCTGATGCACGATCGCATTCGCGCGTGTAAAGAGGCCCGCCCATACTGACGGCGGACTGATTAACTTCGACGGGACTTTCATGAAGATTGCAGTCATTGGTTCGGGGATTGCCGGGAATGCGGCGGCCTTCTCCCTGATTTCAGGCAATTCCAGCAACCAGATCATCGTTTACGAACGCGACCTGCGCCCCGGCGGACACAGCGCCACGATCGACATCGACTACGATGGCGCGCGCATGTCGGTGGATACGGGATTCATCGTCTACAACGAGCAGAATTATCCGAACCTCACGGCGCTCTTCGATCATCTGAAGGTCGAGACGCTGCCGACTGACATGAGCTTCTCGGTTTCGGCCGATCGCGGACGCTTCGAATGGTGCGGTCGCGATGGGGGCGAGGTGGTCAAAGGCCTGTTCGCCCAGTGGACGAATGTCCTGTCCCCGTCCTACCTCAACATGCTGGTGCAGATTCTGCGCTTTCAGAAACATGCGACCGCCGATCTGCACGCGGGGCGCATCGGCGATGTGTCGCTTGCCGACTACATGGCGCGCTTCAAATTCATGGATCGGCTGCGGGACGATTATTTGATCCCGATGGGCGCGGCGATCTGGTCGACATCGCCGAAGAAGATGCTGGAATTTCCAGCAGAGAGTTTCCTGTCATTTTTCGACAATCACCGCCTGCTGCAATGGGATCGTCCCCAATGGCGCACCGTGACGGGCGGCAGCCGGTCGTATGTGGAAAAGATCACCGCGCATTATCGCTCGCACATGCGGCTCGGCGCGGCAGTCGTGTCCGTCGAGCGCACACCGGAGGGCGTCGAGGTGATCGACAGCCTCGGACATCGCGACATGTTCGATCATGTCGTCATCGCCGCTCATGCGCCGGACGCGCTGGCGATGCTGCAATCGCCGACACCGGCGGAGTACGAGGTGCTGGGGGGCATCCGCTATTCGGACAATGAAGTGTTCCTGCACCGCGACGCGCGTCTGATGCCCAAACGCAAGGCGGCGTGGGCGGCGTGGAATTTCCTTCGCGAAGGCCTGGACGACGATCGCAAGGTCGCCGTCAGCTACTGGATGAACCAGTTGCAGACGCTCGACATGACGCGTCCGGTCTTCGTGACGCTCAATCCGCCGTTCGAGCCGGACCCGAACCTTGTGTTCGGGCGTTACGTCTACGCGCACCCACAATTCGACCGCACGGCGTTGCAGATGCGGCGGCGCTTGCCGGACATTCAGGGCAAGGACCGGATCTGGTATTGTGGCGCGTGGGCCGGCCACGGCTTTCACGAAGATGGACTCGTGGCGGGGCTCAATGTGGCGCGCGCGCTGGGCGGCGGCGTGCCGTGGCGACGCGACAGCAAGGCGATCGGACTGGCGGCGGAATGACGGACGCGACACCTGGAACGGCGGCTTCGCTCTACGTGGGCGACGTGATGCATGCGCGGATGAAGCCGTTCACGCATCGCTTCACGTATCGCGTCTTCTCGCTACTGATCGACATCGACCGGCTGACTGACGCCGACCGGCAATCGCGATTCTTTTCAGTGGAGCGTTTCAATCTTCTGTCGTTCGCGCAGACCGACCATGGCGCGCGCGACGGCACGGGCCTGCGCGGCCACATCGACGATCTGCTGCGCCGCGCGGGCGTCGCCGAGCGTTGCGCGCGCATCGAATTGCTTTGCTATCCGCGCATTCTGGGGCTCGTGTTCAATCCGCTCTCAGTGTTTTATTGCTACGATGCGCAGGATCGTATCGCGGCGCTCATCTACGAGGTGCGCAACACGTTCGGCGACATCCACTCCTACGTTGCGCCCGTTGCGGCCGAGACGGAGGTGAAAGGCGGCGAAATCCGGCAGGAGCGCGACAAGCTGTTCCATGTCTCGCCCTTCATGGACCTGACGATGCGCTACAAGTTCCGGCTTGTTCCACCGGCCGAAAGCCTGCGGCTCCGCATTCTCGAAGTCGACGCAGAAGGCCCGATCCTGGCGGCCACGTTTTCGGGCGAGCGGCTGGCGCTCACCAGCGCATCGGCGTTGCGCGTCTTCTTCGCCATTCCGCTGTTGACCTTCAAGATCGTCCTCGGCATTCATTGGGAAGCGCTGAAACTCTGGTGGAAGGGAGCGCGCTTCCACAGGCGGACAGAGCCGCCCGGGCGCGCCAGCTTCGGCGACCGCCGCAAGGCTCCGTTGAAGCCGGATGAAGCGCACCCAGTTTCTTCCAAAGTACTGCCCCGACCGCACGCCTGACTTCAGCCGAGGCCGCAATGAACATCACGATTTCAGCTCCCGGACTTCCGCCGCGCCGCGTGCCGGGGAACAAAATCACGGAGGCGACGAAGGCCTATCCGTTCGCCGTGCGGCACGCGCTGTCGCTATCGGCGAAGCTCGAGAAGGGCCGTCTCGACATTCACATGCCCGACGGCGTGACGTTCCACTTCGACACTGGACAGGAGGGTCCGGCGGCGGAGATGAACGTGCGCGATTTCGGCTTCGCCAAGCGTCTCGCCAAGGGCGGCGACATCGGCATCGCCGAAGCCTATCTGCAAGGCGACTGGGAAACCCCGGACCTGCCGAAATTTCTCGAATTGTTCTGCAGCAACCAGTCGGTGATGGTGAAGATGCTGGAGGACAAGCCGTTCATCCGAATGCTGCAGATGGTGCGGCACTGGATGCGGCGGAACACCAAGTCCGGCTCGAAGCGCAATATTCATGCGCACTACGACCTCGGCAACCGCTTCTACGAATCGTGGCTCGACCGCACGATGACGTATTCATCGGCGCTGTTTACGAACGGCTCCAGCGATCTCGTCAGCGCGCAGACGGAAAAATATCGCGAACTGGCCCGCAAGACGCAGCTTGCGCCCGACCTCAAGGTTCTCGAAATCGGTTGCGGTTGGGGCGGATTCGCGGAATTCGCCGCCAAGGAATACGGCTGCCGCGTCACCGGTCTGACGATCAGCCGCGAACAGCACGATTTCGCCAGCAAGCGCATCTTCGATGCAGGACTTGCCGATCGCGTCGAGATCAAGCTGCAGGATTATCGCGACGAGACGGGCGTGTTCGATCGCATCGCGTCGATCGAAATGTTCGAGGCCGTGGGCGAAGCCTATTGGCAAACATACTTCCAGCAATTGCGCGATCGTCTTGCGCCCGGCGGCCTCGCGGGATTGCAGGTGATCACCATTCAGGAATCCATGTTCTCGCACTATCGACGCGAAATGGATTTCATCCGCCGTTACATCTTCCCGGGCGGCATGTTGCCGACGGGCTCGATCATGCGCGAACTCGGCGCGCGCCACGGCCTGCCGCTGGCGACGGAGCGCGTATTCGGGCTAGATTACGCCGTGACGCTGGCGCAATGGCGCGACCGTTTTTATGCCGCGTGGCCGAGCCTGACCAAGCTCGGCTTCGACGAACGCTTCCGGCGCATGTGGGAATATTACCTGTCCTATTGCGAGGCGGGTTTCCGCGCCGGCACCATCGACGTTCGTCAGATGGTCTTCGCCAAGGCCGGTTGATTGCAAGCGGAGCCCGGCGGCTGGGCGCTCGCCGCATATTCGCTGCCGGCGCTGCCGCTGGCGATGCTGTCGCTGCCGCTCTACGTCCTGCTGCCGTCGTTCTATGCGCGCGAACTCGCGCTGCCGATCGCCGGCGTTGGCAGCGCGCTGCTGGCTGTTCGGATGTTCGACGCGGTCTGCGATCCTGTCGCGGGCGTGCTGGCGGACAAGTGGCGGCCGACATTCGGACGCCGCAGGCTCTGGACGCTATGCGCCTCGATCCCGACCGCTTTAGCCGCCTATCAAATCTTCACGCCGCCGTCCGGCGCGGGGCTGATCTATCTGGCGCTGTGGGGCGCGGTCTTGTCAGCCGCATGGACGGCGCTGCTTGTTCCCTACACAGCATGGGGCGCAGAACTCTCGACGACCTATGCGGGCCGGACACGCATCGCCGGATGGCGCGAAATGCTGGCGGTCGCCGGCACGCTGGCGGCGCTGGTCATTCAGGCGGTGGTCTCCTCACAATCCGGCGAACGCGTGTCGCTGTTCGTCATCGGACTGACGATCGCGTTCGGGCTGCCGTTATCGTCGTTACTGGCGGTCGTCGCGACGCCGGAGCCGCTCGACGCCACGACGCAGCGCATCGCCTGGCGCGACGGGTTGCGGTCGATGGCGCGAAACCGGCCGTTCGTGCGCCTGTTAATCGCGTTTCTGCTGAACGGTTGCGCCAACGGATTTCCGGCGACGCTGTTCCTGTTCTTCGTCAGTGAAAACCTGCAGGCGAAAGACTCCGCCGGTCCGCTTCTGGTGCTGTACTTCCTGTGCGGCGTCGCGGGCGTGCCCTTGTGGCTCGGGTTGGCGCGGCGCACGTCGAAACACCGCGCATGGTCGTTGGCGATGATCGGCGCCTGCGTATTGTTCGGCTTTGCGCCATTCCTGAAACCGGGCGACATTTGGCTGTTCGCCATCATCTGCGCCGGCACCGGGCTGGCCCTTGGCGCGGACCTGATGCTGCCGCCGGCGATTCAGGCTGATGTGATCGACGTCGACACGGCCGCGACCGGCGAACAGCGCGCCGGTCTGTATTTCGCGCTGTGGAGTCTGGCGACGAAACTCGCGCTCGCGGCGGCCGTGGGCGTGGCGTTTCCGCTGCTGGCGCTGGCGGGTTTTGATCCGGCCGCCGGATTGCGCACCGATAGCGGCCTCGCGATGCTTGGCTTTCTGTACGCGGGCGCACCGGTGCTTTTGAAGCTGCTCGCAGTCTGGCTGATGTGGAGCTTTCCACTCGATGCAACCGAACAGAAGCGACTGCGCGGCGTCATCGACGCGCGACGCGACGCTCCCTGATCAGGAACCGCGCGTCGCCCATCCCACGAATTTGAAATAAAGCCCGTAGGGCAGCATGTTCAGCGCTTTCAGCGGCCATGCGAGACGGCGCGGAAACGCGATCTCGAAGCCGCCGCGCGCGAAACCATCGCAGATGCGCCGGCTCGCGTCGTCGAGTTCGAGCAGGAACGGCATCGGAAACGTATTCTTGTCGGTCAGCGGCGTCTTCACGAAGCCCGGACAGACAATCTGCAACGTCACGCCGCTGCGATCGAGATCGAATTTCAGCGATTCGCACATCACGATGATCGCCGACTTCGACGCCCCGTATGCAATCGACCGCGGTAGCCCGCCATAACCAGCGACGGAGGCGTTGACGGCGATCTGTCCCTTGCGGCGAGCGCCCATGCGGCTGACGAGCGGCGCGAGGCAATTGGTTGCGCCGCCGACGTTCAGCTCGAACGTCTTTTGAAAGCCCTCGCCGCCGAGATCGCCGGCCGCGTCCGGCACATAGGTTCCTGCATTGAGAAACGCCAGCGCGATCGGGCCATGTTCGGCCTCGACGCAGGCCACCAGCGCCTCCATTCCGGCCCTGTCGATCACGTCGCCCGGGACGGGAATGACGCGGCCCGCGAGCCCTTGCGCTTCCAGTGCGAGCTCTTCGAGTTCAGGAGCGCGGCGTGCAGTCGCGGCGACCGTGTATCCGCGTCGCGCCAGTTCCAGACAAACGCCGCGGCCGATGCCGGAACTTGCGCCCGTCACCCACGCCACGCCGTCAGCCGGTGAGACGCGGTACATGACCCTAGCGGCCCGGTCCGAAGAAACGATCGACGATGCGGCCGATCGGCCCGGTGAGGTGGAGATGACCGTCAGTCACCGCAAAGCACAGGCAGTCGCCGCTCTTGTCGACGCGCGGACGGTGATCGACGTCCGAATCGGCGAAGGCGATGTCGCCCCGATCGTAGTGACCGGCCACGTCGCTGAACGCGCCGTGCAGCACGAGCGTCGTCTCGGCCCCGTCATGGGTATGCGACGGGATGGAGCGGCCGGCGTCGATCCAGAACAGGCTGGCGTTGGCGTCGTCGGGATTGCCGATGCGGAATTCCTTCACGCCCGGCAGGCGGCTGCGCCAGTTGATGTCGTTGAAGTCCGAGCCAACGAATCGCCGCACGGCCGCCGGCAGACGGCTCGCGGGGCCGCGCACGCGAGGCGGCGGCGGCACATCGGAAAATATCCGCGCCAGACAGGCGTCGCGGCTGAGCGGCAAGGGCTCTGGCAGATCCAGCACGCGGTCGGCTTCAAGCGATTCCAACGCGCGAACGAACGCCCGGCTCGCGGGTTTCAGTTCCAGATGTCCTTCCACGAGAGCGTGCAACGCCGGATCGAGCGTCCCCGCCGCGTAGCGCGCCAGCAGATCGTCGAGGGGGGAGAAAGTTTCGTCGGCGCTGCCTGCAGTCTGCATGTGTTTCAGGTCCGTATGAGGGCGCCGCGCGGGGCGGCCCGACCATTCAGGGACGACTACAAGACCCGATGATCGCGTGTTAGGTGTTCAATCAATTACGGCGGGACTTTTCAAATGGATCACTCCCGTTCGTCAAGCATTTCGCGGGCTTCCGCTTGCGCGGCCGGGAGCGCTTTCCTATAGCGGGCCAAAAGGGACACCAGCCATGCAGACCAAACAGGACGTGATCGGGGCCATCGGCCGCACCCCGCTGATCAAGCTCAAGAAGGCATCCGACCTGACCGGCTGTACGATTCTCGGCAAAGCCGAGTTCATGAATCCCGGCGGCTCGGTGAAGGACCGCGCTGCGCTGGCGATCGTGATGGACGCTGTGGCGCGCGGCGAGCTGAAGCCCGGCGGAATCATCGTCGAAGGCACGGCCGGCAACACCGGGATCGGCCTCGCGCTCGTCGCCAACGCGATGGGCTTTCGCACCGTGATCGTCATTCCCGAGACGCAGTCGCAGGAAAAGAAGGACATGCTGCGCCTGCAGGGCGCGGAGTTGATCGAGGTGCCGGCGGTCCCGTATTCGAACCCCAACAATTACGTGAAAGTCTCCGGCCGGATAGCCGAGACGCTGGCGAAGGAACATCCGCAGGGCGCGATCTGGGCGAACCAGTTCGACAATGTCGCCAACCGGCAGGGACACAGTGAAACGACGGGGCCGGAAATCTTCGACCAGACCGACGGCAAGGTGGACGGCTTCACCTGCGCGGT
>CANJEY010000112.1 GCA_947472615.1 Beijerinckiaceae bacterium | reverse complement strand
TCCATGTCATGCATCTTTCTGGTTTCCTCCCTGGTCGAGCGCTGCTTCGTCGCGCGCCAGGTTCTCGATCATGGTCAGCAATGTGCGGCGCGTGGCCGCGACGTCTTCGGGCGGAACGCCGCGAATGGCGACCTCGTTGACCTCTTCGGCCATCGGAACGAGTTTCGCCTTCAGGGCTCTCCCCCTCGGGGTGAGAAACACATACACGTTCTTGCGGCTGTGTGGCAGCTTGCGCCGCTCGACATAGCCGAGTTTTTCCATGGCGGTCAGGGCCGAATAGGTGGTCGGCTCCATGAGGCCGGCCTGCGCGCTGAGCTGGCGCTGCGTCACGCCGTCTGCCTCCCAAAGAATGCGCAGAAACACCCAGTGGCCAAACGATACCGATTGGGCCGCGAGACGCGCCTGCAGGGCGCGCGTCAGGCCGCGCGTGGCGTCCTTCACCAGATGGGCGAGACGGTCGTTCGGCACGGCCTCGCGCCAATGGCGCAGGATCGTATCGCCGATGCGGCCCGTTGGCGCGGCGACATCCGTCATGCGCCAGCCCCCGGCAGGCCGATCTGATGGTGGAGCGCGATCTCGTCCCCCTCGCGCGACGATTGCAGGATCGCCAGGCAGGCCTCCATGGTGGCGAGGCTCCATTCGCCATTGTGGATGGGTTCGACGCCGTCGACGACCGCGCGCCAGAGTTCGTCGATCACCTCCTGCCGCGGCGCGGGCGGCACGGGCAATTCCTCGAACAGTCTTTCGCCATCGGCATAGATCATCACGCCCTTCGAGGTGGGGCGCAGATCGGCCTTCTCGCAGGAGGCTATCAGCAGCCCGAAATTCTGGTGGTGCGGCGGCCGCCGGATGACGCTGGTCGCTCCCGGCCCGGCATATTTCGGCCCGCCGTAATTCACCGCCGCCTTCAGGGCGACTTCGGCGTCCTGCGCATCGGCTGCGGCCAGCGCGCGCCGCGCCGCCCCGTAATCGGCAGGGTCTTTCGGCGCGCCGGATTCGGCGATCCAGTCGCAAAATTCATCCGAGTCGAAATGCGCGTAGCCGTTGTAGGTGAGCGTCGCGCAGGCGCCGCTCTCGAACGTGAAGAAAGCCGAATAGGCGCCTTCGGTCGGCCGCGCCGCATCCCAGACGCCGGCCGTCGCCCGCACCGACGCGAGCCTCCCGCCGCCGATGAGCCGCAACATCTCGACCTGATGCGGGGCCTGATTGAAGATCACGCCGCCACCCATTTCTGTGGAGAGTTCCTCCGGCCGGCGTGGACGGTAGATGAAGTCGGTGCTGTTCAGCGCCGTGATCATGCGCAACGGCCCGAATGCGCGGCTATGCGCCAAAGCGGCGGCGCGCTGCACAGGCCCATCAAAGCTGTGGCTGTGTCCGACGATCAGATGCACGCCCGCCTGCCGGGTCGCGTCGATCATGCGCCGGCAATCGTCGAGCGACAAAGCCATCGGCTTTTCTACCAGCACATGGCGGCCATGTCGCGCCGCCGACAGCGCATTGGCGACATGAAACTGATGCGGCGTCGAGACATAGACCGCCTCGACGTTTGGGTCAGCGCACATGGCGTCGACATCGTCGTAGGTCGCCGCGCCAAAATCCGCCGCGAACCGCTCACGCGCCTCGGCGCGCGGATCGGCGCCGGCAACGAGTTCGCAACGCGGATCGAGCACGAAGGTCGGCAGCATGAAGCTGAACGCGCGGCCCAAGCCCGCGACGCCGATGCGCAGGCGGCGGCAGTTCAAAGGTTGCTCCTCAGATCGAGCGTCAATTCGGGCGACTTGGCGCGCGAAACGCAGATCATGATGAAGCGCGACTTCTCGTCGTCGCCGAGTACAAGATCGCGATGATCGGCTTCGCCCGCGACCAGAATGGTGCGACAGGTGCCGCAGGTGCCACTCTCGCACGAACTCGCCAGATCCTTGCCGGTTGCCTTCAGGGCGTCGAGGATCGTGACGCCCGCCGGCACCTCCACGACCTCTCCGTCAGGGACGAGACGCACACGAAACATCGTGTCGTCCGGCTTCTGGGCCTCGGCCTCAGAAAACGCCTCGAAATGCACGGCGCTCGACGGCCAGTGGCCGGTCATATCGCGCACCGCATCCATCAACCCGCGCGGGCCGCAGCAATAGACGTGGCGGCCGCTCGGTTTCTCCAGAACCGGCCAGAAATCGAACGCCTTCGCGGGATCGCCCTGATCGTGGTGGATGGTGACGCGACCACGGAAATCAGGACCGCGCAGCTCGTCCAGAAAGGCTGTCGAGGCAGGGTCGCGCGTGCAGTAATAAACGTGGAAATTCGTGACGCCGTTGTTCAGCAGATGGCGGGCCATCGAGACGATCGGCGTTATGCCGATGCCGCCCGCGATCAGGGTGTAGCCGCTGCGGTTTTCGACCAGAGCGAAATCGTTGCGGGGCGGCGCCACCTGAAGTTCGTCGCCCTCTTCCACCTGATCGACAAGTGCGATCGACCCGCCGCGGCCGTTCGCCTCGCGCTTGACTCCGAGCACATAGACGTCGCGGTCGTCGGGATCATTGCAGAGCGAATACTTGCGCTCGAGCCCGTTAGGCAACCGAACCGTGACGTGAGCGCCGGGCGTGAAGGCAGGCAAATCGGACCCGCTCGCGGCGCGCAATTCGAAGGTCGCAACGCCTTCGGCGGCCTGTCCCTTGCGGGCAACGCGCAGCTTCATCCAGTCCATACGGTTGGCCCACCCTGTGGCCCCGGCCGCTGGTCTCTGTTCGGAGGGTCCGGGTTCGGTTTGTTTAGACGCCTAAACAAATCCGTCAAGACCCGCGATTGCAACAGTTCCGGGGCTTGCCAGAAGGGCGCAGGCTTGCCAGATTATTCTTAGAGGTCTAAACATTTTCGGCTTTCGCGCCAAACGTGCGCATCCGGGAGGATTTCCATGCTGAACAGGGAAGAAAACGATCTGATGTGCCGGGTCGAGGGCGACGCCCCGATGGGCCAGATTTTCCGCCGCCACTGGATGCCCGCCTGCCTGATCGAGGAAGTGCCGGAACCCGACGGCGATCCCGTCAAGGTGCGCCTGCTCGGCGAAGACCTCGTGATCTTCCGCGACACCAACGGCAAGATCGGCGTGCTGGACGAATATTGCCCGCATCGCCGCGCCTCGCTGGTCTATGGCCGCAATGAAGACTGCGGCCTGCGCTGCCTGTATCACGGCTGGAAGATCGACGTGGAAGGCAACGTCGTCGAGATGTCGTCGGAGCCGGCCGAGAGCGCGTTCACCGAGAAGGTGAAGCAGAAGACCTATCCGCATCACGAGGCCGCCGGCTTCATCTGGGTCTATATGGGCCCGCGCGAAACGATGCCGGACTTCGAGATGCCGTTCTTCGCGCCGTCGCCCGACACGCGTATCTCGATCTCGAAGATCATGATCGATTGCAACTGGGCGCAGATTCTCGAAGGCGCGATTGATTCGGCGCATTCGTCGAGCCTGCATTCGTCGGACATGGTGCCGGCGCGCGTCGATGGCGCGAAGGCGACGGCCAGCAACTGGCTGCGCCCCTCCACCGACAAGTCGCCGCGCCTGCAGGTGCAGCGCACCAGCTTTGGCTTCCGGTATGCGGCGCTGCGCCGGCCAATCATGAACGCCAACACGCACGACTATGTGCGCACGACGCTGTTCATCGCGCCCTATTCGGTGCTGATCCCGCCGAACAACATGTACAACATCGCGATCCTGCACATTCCGTCGGACGATACGCACACGGCGTTTCACTTCATCGCATGGGGCGACGCCGAACTTACGCCCGAGACTGAAACGTGGCGCAAGTTCCTCACCGCGCAGGTGGGCATCGACATCGACAAGAAGTTTCGCAAGATCCGCACGCGCGAGAACGATTACCTGCAAGACCGCCAAGCCATGAAGCTCGGCAACTTCACGGGGATCAAGGGCATTCCGAATCAGGACATCGCCATGTGGGAAACGATGGGGCCGATAGCCGATCGTTCGCTCGACCGGCTCGGCGCGAGCGATCTGGCGATCGTCGAGTTCCGCCGGCAGATGGTGGAAGCGGCGCATCTGTTTCAAAAGGACGGCACGGTCATCGGCCGCACCGAGCCTCACATTCCGCATGTGAAGCTGCAATCGTTCGAAGGCATCGTGCCGAAGTCGACCAACTGGCGCACGATCAACGTCTCGCCGGAGGAAATGGCGTCGGGGGACGTGAGTTCGTCGACGTCGGCTGCGGAATAGTCCTGAGGCGTCATTACGAGGACGCAGCGCGAAGCAATCCATTGGTGCTCTGTGCAGACGTATTGATTGCTTCGCTACGCTCGCAATGACGATCCCTGAATCAGAGTCATCATAAGTTAGCGCATGAATCAAAAAAGGGCGCGGCCTCGGCCACGCCCTTTCCGTTTGTAGCTCGTCCGCTCTTACTTCTTGTCGCGAACGTAATTGCCGAGGCCCGGACGGAACAGCTTCTCGTCGACGAATTGCGCCAGGGCGGTGTCGCGGCCCTTTTCGGGATCGCGCAGGCGCAGCGCGTCGGTCTTGGCGTTGAGATAATCCGTGGCCTGCATTTCGTTCATGCCGCGCACCGAGCGGATCGCTTCCTTCGTGTAGCGAAGCGTCATCGGGTTCTTTTCCTTCAGCTTGTTGGCAAGCTTGATGGTCTCATCGCGCAGGCTCGCGCCCGGCACCGAATAGTTTACGAGACCGATCTGCGCCGCGATCTTGCCGCTGAAGGGATCGCCCGTCATGGCGTAGTACATGGCGTTGCGGAAATTCAGCACGTCGGCGACGTTCCAGCTCACCGAACCG
Organism: Beijerinckiaceae bacterium; assembly: GCA_947472615.1. Classification (GTDB taxonomy): domain Bacteria; phylum Pseudomonadota; class Alphaproteobacteria; order Rhizobiales; family Beijerinckiaceae; genus Terripilifer. The sequence goes on along the minus strand of CANJEY010000112.1, from coordinate 6,643 downwards.
CCGGGGATGATGCCCCAGTTCACTTCCGAGAGACCAAACGTGGCTTCATCCGCCGCGACTGCCAGATCGCAGGCGATCATGTGCACGAAGCCGCCGCCGAAGCAGAAGCCGTTCACCATGGCGATCGTCGGCTTCGGGAAACGCGACAGGCGCTGCCAGCGCCACGTATGGGAGTTTTCCGCAGCCTCGAAACGCTCGCGCGGTTTGCCTTCTGTGCCGCGGAAGAACAGCTTGAGATCCTGCCCGGCGCAATAGGCGTCGCCGGCGCCCGTCAGGATCAACACCTGCGTTTCCGGATCGGTAGCCAGATTGTACAGCGCGTTGTTGCACTCGGCGTGCAATTGCGGGCTCATGGCGTTGCGCTTTTCGGGACGATTGAGAATGAGCCAGGTGATCCCGTTCTCTTTCTCGATCTTGATCGTCTCGTACTTCATCGGCTCAGACACGTTGCTTCCTCCGGGGTAGGCGTGGGCTGTCGCGCCACGCAGTCAAATCGTTCGCCCTTGTATATCGCCGTTCAGGCCCGGCTGCCAGACGCTTGCGCCGTGCGCTATGCGCCCGTCACTCGACCAGAATGGCCTTCTTGGCCTTTTCGACGATCTCGGGCGGCGCCTTGTAGAGGCGCTGCAGCAATTGCTTGATTTCCGCAGCGTTCGCGGGCTCGATGTCAATATTCTGCTTCTTCGCCTCTTCCAGCAGTTCCGGGCTTTCCACCGCGTGCATGAACGCAGTCTGCAGCGCCGCCATGCGGTCGGCCGGCACTTCGGGGGCGGCGATATAGGGGCGGCCCCATTCGAGCGGCGCATAGATCATCTCCATCACCTGACGCTGCTCGGGCGTCCTGGCGAAGTCGATCGCGAGCGGAATGCCCATCTGCTTCATTACCGGATTGGGCGTGAGGGTTTCCTGCGCCAGAACAGTCACGAACTTGTCCTTGAGCCATTGCGGGCGGCCGGCGATCAGGCTGGTCCAGCCATAGCCGCAGGCGGCTTCAACCTCGCCCTTCTCGATCGCCAGCGAAATTTCGTTCGAGCCCGGATAGCCGCCGACGATGCGGAATTTCGCGCCCAGCGTATTGCGCAGCAGCGCCGGGAAATCGCGGGTCGATCCGCTGGTGGCGCTGGCGCCGACGACGAGTTCCTTAGTGAACACGTCTTCCATCTTCTTCACCGCCGCATCGGTGCGGGCGATGCAGATCGGCGATTCCTTGTTGGCGCTGCCGACCCAATTGAGCTTGAGCGCATCGAACTTCGCCTTGGAGGCGTCGCCAAGCAGCGGTTCCATGACGACGCCGAAGAAGACAGCGCCGATGGCGGTGCCATCCTTCGGGGCGACGTTGACGATGTATTGCGTCGCCACGAGACTGCCAGCGCCCGGCATGTTCGACACCACGATGCTCGGATTGCCGGGAATAAATTTCGGCAGATGCCGGGCGATCAGACGCGCGTAGAGATCGTAGCCACCGCCCGCCGACGTGCCGACCACTATGCTGACGGTCTTGCCGCGATAAAACGATGCGACCGCATCCTGCGCCGACGCGGACGAGGAGGCCGCCGCCAGCACAAGTCCGCCTGCCATGAGCATTCCGGTATTGCTGCGGCGCATCATTTTCCTCCCTGTGCGTCAAGTGATCGCATTCAAAGTCGTACTTGAGACAAGTCAAGGCGTCGAGCCCGAGGCCTGTATCTCCTGCCCCAAGCGTCAGCCGCCAAGTTTGCGCTCGCTGCATCGAATTGAAGGTCTGGAGGACACAATGGGACAGCCGCACATCAATGGAGTCAGAGGCGTCGAACTCGATGTCCGCGATCTGGGCGCGAGCGTCGGGTTCTACGAGAAGGTGTGGGGGCTGCAGGAGACTTCGCGCGAGGCGGGATCGAGCTATCTTCGCGCCACCGGGCTGGACCACCACGCACTGGCGCTGCACGCCGCGCCGCGCTCTGGCCTTCGGTCAATCAATCTCGCAGCTGCCGACAAGGCCGCCGTCGATGCGCTGCATGAGAAAGCGGTCGGCTTCGGCAGCAAGGTGCAGAACGCGCCGCACGCACTCAAGGGCGTCGCGGGCGGCGGCTATGGGTTCAGCCTCGAAACGCCGGATGGCGTGACGGTCTCGGTCAGCGCCGATGTTGCGCAGCACGCCGAGCGCATCGACGACAAGACGAGGCCGAACAAGTTCTCCCATGCGGTGCTGCGCGCCAGCGACGTCGAGTCCATGGACGCGTTCTTCATCGACCTCCTTGGATTTAAGCTGTCCGACAAGAACGGCCATATCGACTTTCTGCGCTGCTCGTCGGATCATCACTCCATCGCGATCGGTCATGCCAAGGGGCCGGGTCTGCATCACATGGCGTTCGAATTGCCGAACCTCGATGGTCTCCTGTATGCGGTCGGCCGCACAAAACTTGCGGGCTATCCGATCGAGTGGGGCGTCGGCCGTCATGCCGGTCCGGGCGACAATATCTTCTGCATGTTCGTCGAGCCGAACGGCTTTGCGGCGGAAATGACGACAGAAATGCTTCAGGTCGACGACGCGACGTATCCGAAGCGCAGCGTCGAATACTGGAAGTCGGTTCCTATCCAGCCCTGCGCGTGGGGCATCGCCACGCAACGCTCGGAGATGCTGCACAAGGCCCGCTCAGGCAAACTGGTGGAAGAATTGAACGATCGCTGCGAGAACCTTGCGCCGCGCCGGGAAGCGGCCTGAAGAATGCCCCGCGCTTCGCTCGCGATACAACATCGCGGGCGAAGCGGTCAGCCCGGTCCGCGCGTACGGCGGATCATGCCGCGCTGCGGATCGTAGCCGTAGGCGGCGAGCAAGAAGAAAATCATTGTTGCGCCAAGCACCACAGCGCAGGCAATGCCGTTGAACATGCCGTAAAGCGCGAACCGCACCAGCTCCACCGCATAGGTGAACGGGTTCAGCACCGACGCCAGGTAAACGATCTCCGATCCACCCTCGCGCAGCTTCCACAGGGGATAGAGCGCCGAGGACAGAAAGAACATCGGGAAGATGACGAAGTTCATCGCGCCAGCAAAATTCTCAAGCTGCCGGATGTAGACCGACAGCGCCAGCCCCATGGCGCTCAGCATCAGGCCCGACGCGACAATCGCCGGAAACACCGTCACCCAGCCCATGGGTTCGAACGTCACATCGAAAATGATGCAGGTAATGAGAAACGCATAGCATTGCAGGACGCCGAGCGATGTGCCGCCGACGAGCTTGCAGACGAGCAGCACCCAGCGCGGCAGCGGCGCAGTTAGAAGCAGCCGCATGATGCCCATCTCGCGATCGTACACCATCGCGAGCGACGACAGCATGCCGTGAAACAGCAGCACGATGCCGATCAGTCCCGGCACGATATAGACCTGATAGGTGATGTAGGTTTGATACGGCGGGATGATCGACACGCCGAACACGTTCTGGAATCCCGAGGCGAACACCACGAGCCAGAACAGAGGGCGCACGAGTCCCGACAGCAGGCGGCCGCGCTGCTTCACGAACTTGATGACTTCGCGCGTGGCGACTGCTCGGAGCGCGCGCGCGACATGGATCAGACGCATCGGACTACCGGTTCAGGTGACAGGGCGTGTCGGCTTCGTCGTCGCCGAGCGAGTCGAGTTCGTTCACACGATGCAGAAATCCTTCGAATGGCGCACTGCCGACGACCGAGAACGGCGTCGCGAGCAGGATCGCCTGCCGCACCTGATGGTCCCAGGCGCGCACGCTGACCGCAATGCCCTTGTCGGCGTCGAACGAGCCCGAACCAAGGATGAACTTGCGTTGCTGGTTGAAATCCAGCGAGCGCGTGCGCAGCGCTGATTGCACGATCATCTTGACCGACATCCACGCCGCCCAGTCGGGACTTTCCATCTTGCGTGCTTGTGCGTAACGCGCAAAGCGCGTGTTCACCTGCGGCGCGCCGTTGTGCTCCCACGTCCAGTGCCACGCGACAGGTTCGAGATCGATCGCGCCGACGACCGGACGCGGCCGCACGGTCTGATACGACACCTGCCGCGCGAACTCGAACTGGCGATCGGCCACGAAGGTCGCGTCCCAATCGCGATTGATCGCCGACAACAGCGCTGGATTGTTCTTCTCGCGTTGACGCGGATCCGTGCCGGCCTCGAATTTCTGGTGCGCCGCGATGCGCCCGCCAAACTTCTTGACGGAGCGAAGAAATGCTTGTGTGACAGCCTCATCCTCGGGTGTCTGCCCCTGCAGCACCAGATAATCGCGCCACTTCTTCGACACGAGCATCTGCACCAGGCCGTCCATCAGTTGCGCGCGGCTTGGCATGACGTGGATGAATTCGGCCGCACATAGATCGCGCCGCAGCGAATCCTCCGGCGCGCTGACGTTGAACAGCAGAACATCGCGCCCCTTCACGGCTGCGGCGAGCGCCGGATAGGATTCCGGCGGCGCATCGACGAGGAAGAACTTCACGCCGCGCCCCGACGCTTCGACGACGGCTGGAGCGACCGCATCGGCGCTGACTGCGGTGACGCGCTCCAGCACGAATTCCGCGCCGATGGTGCGTTGCAGGGCCTTCGCATCGTCGATCCCAACCTGCGCGCCCGCATAGGGATGATCGGGCGTCTTCAGCACCAGCCGTTCGAAGGCGCGCACCGGTTCGTATCGTGGATCGCCTTTCACCTCGACGAAAACGATCTTCACCTGCGACAAGGACGCCGGCTGCGCGATCGCCGCCGCCGCGCACGCGCACAGCCAGGCCGACAGCAGGATGCGCGACAATCTATTCATCAATCACGACGCCCCAGGGTATGCGCCCGACCGGAACCGATGTCTTCGCCTTGCGGCTGGCGACATCGACAATCGTGATGTCGTCTCCAAGCCCATTGGCGACGTAAAGCGTCTTCTCGTCTTTCGACAATGTGATGCCCCATGCGCGCTTGCCGACGAGCGCATAACCCAGAACCTTGCGGCCCGGCACATCGACAAACGCGACATGCGCCGCATGGCCGAGCGTCACGAACGCATTCTTGCCATCAGACGTCATGGCGATGCCGACGGGCGTCACATCGCTCTTGCGCATGCCCGGCGGCAGAAAGTCCATCTTGCCGGCGACCTTGAATTCTTCGCCGTTGATGATCCACACTTCGCCGGACAACTCCGTCGTGACCCACACCTCTTTGCCGCCGGGCGTCGCCGCGAAACGGCGCGGCCGCGTGCCCACCACCACGTCATCGATGACGCTGCCCTGATCGAGGTCGATGCGATGAATCAGATCGCCGACTTCTGACGTCACATAGGCCGTCTTGCCATCGGGCGCGAGCATCACCCCTTCGGGCTCCGCGCCGGTCGGAACCTCGGCGATGGTGACGCCCTGCTCCATGTCGATGATCGAGAGCGTTGAGGATTCCTCATTCGAGACGTAGATCTGGCGGCGTTTCTCGTCGACCACGAAGGTCTCGGGACTCGCGCCAGTTGGAATCTTTTTCTCGACCATCAGAGTCGCCACGTCGATCACGTCGATCACATCATCGTCGCCACATGCGACATAGAGCTTGAGGTGATCCTGACTGAAATGCATGTCGCGCGGACGCCGCGAGGTCTTGATGTCCTTGACGATCTGCAGGGACTTCGGGTCGAGCACGACGACGTTGTTGGACTTCTCGTTGCTGACGAACAGATAACCTGTGCCGCGCGCCGACGCCTCGCCGGCGAGCGCCAGCCCAAGCGCCAGCATGAGCGGCGTCGCGATGGCCTGAATCGAGCCGCGTTTCATGCCCTGCGTTTCCCCGGCTCGGCGGCGTTCCGCCCTTGTTGCGCGCGCGCGACTGTATGCCTAGATTTGCGGAACGAAAAGGCTTCCGGCCGGAATGGCCGTGACGGGAGGCGGACGCCGCATGAACAATCCCAAAAGCCTTCCGGCTTCGGCGCTGGCGGTCGAGAATGTCGTCAAGAGCTATGGGCCCATCAAGGCGCTCAACGGCGTTTCGCTACGCGGCGCGGCGGGCGAATTCATCGCTCTGCTTGGTCCGAACGGAGCCGGCAAGTCGACACTGTTCCAGCTTCTGTCGGGCCTGTTCACGCCGGATGCGGGGCGCATCGAGGTGATGGGTCACGACATGTCGCGTGATCCCGTGCCGGCGCTGGCCGGGCTCGGCATCGTGTTCCAGCAACCGACGCTTGATCTCGAATTGTCGATTACCATGAACCTGATGTTCCATGCCGGGTTGCACGGCATGCCGCGTGCGGTCGCGAAGGAGCGCATCGCCAGTGAACTCGCGCGCCTCGGTCTCGCCGACCGGGCCAACCACAAGGCGGGCGATCTGAGCGGCGGCAACCGGCGGCGCGTCGAACTGGCGCGCGCGTTGCTGCATCAGCCGCATGTGCTGTTGATGGACGAGCCGACCGTTGGGCTCGATCCGGCGAGCCGCGTCGAATTGCTTCGGCTCATCCATACGTTGCGGCGGGAGCGGTCCGTCGCGGTGCTATGGGCGACGCATTTGTGCGAGGAAGTCGCCTACGCCGACCGCATCGTGGTGCTGCACAAGGGCAAAGTTTTGCGCGACGCAAAGCCCGAAGTCCTGATGGCGTCAACGGGCGCAGCGTCCATAGAACAGGCGTTCCTGTCGCTCACCGGCCCGCCCGCGAAAGCCGCCTGATTACTGCGGGCGTTTC
>CANJEY010000111.1 GCA_947472615.1 Beijerinckiaceae bacterium | reverse complement strand
TCGGCGGCCATCATGCAGATTTCGGCGTCGGCCGCGACGGAGGCCGAGCCCACCGTATCGGCGTCGAACTGCATGAACTGGCGGAAGCGGCCGGGGCCGGGCTTTTCATTGCGGAACACGAAACCGGCGCGATAGCTGCGATAGGGCTTGGCGAGCTTGTCGTAATTTTCCGCCACATAACGGGCCAGCGGCGCGGTGAGATCGTAGCGCAAGCTCAGCCACTGGTCGTCGTCGTCCTGAAACGAGAAGACGCCTTCGTTCGGGCGATCAAGATCGGGCAAAAACTTGCCGAGCGCTTCAGTGTATTCGATGAACGGCGTTTCGACCGCCTCGAACCCGTAAAGCTCGTAAGTCTCGCGAATGGCCGCCATCATGCGGTTGGTTGCGGCGATTTCGGCGGGGCCGCGATCGGCGAGGCCGCGCGGCAGGCGCGCCTTCACGGTGGAGGGTTTGGGAGTCTGCTCGGTCATTCTGCAAAGCCTGATGGGTTCGCCGCCTTGTAGGGGCGACGCGGCCATGGGGCAAGCTGCGCCTTTCGGCGGCTGTCCTACCCCGGCGGTCTGGGAAATCCGACTTTGATTTGGATCACTACCCGGGCGGCAGCGCCGTTCCTATATCGAGTCAGACGCCGGCTGTGAGCCCGCGCGGCGCGGCCTTGGCCGCAGGCCTGCGCCGCTTGCGGCAGGCGTCCATCGAAAGGAACACACCATGAGCGAACATTATCACGCCGTCGTCTGGATCGATCATCGCGAAGCGCGCGTGTTCCATTTCAGCGCCACCGAAGCCGACGAGCATGTGGTGCATCCGCATGATCCCACCGTGCACATCCATCATCACGCGAATTCCATCGGCAGCGGACATGCCTCCGAAGACCAGAAGTTTTTACATCAGGTCGCCGCAGCCGTGGCGAATTCCAAAGCGGTTCTGATCACCGGACCCTCCACCGCCAAGCATGAACTCGTGAAGCATATCGAGCATCACGATCCGCAGCAGGCGAAGACGATCGCCGGCGTCGAGGCGCTGGATCATCCGACGAATGGCGAATTGCTCGCCCATGCGCGCAAGTTCTTCCGCGCCGCCGACCGCATGTCGCCGCAGAAGTAACGAGACTCGCGGCGGACCTGCGGCGGTAGACCGTCATTGCGAGCGCAGCGAAGCAATCCAGTCATGGTGCGCTTGGCCCTATGGATTGCTACGCTCACAATGACGAATGAGGCCGGACGAATTCGAAGGAGACCGCAATGCGTATCGGCTTCACGACCTTCCTCGCGGCGCTCGCGCTGCTGCCTTTGACGAGTCTCGCACTGGCGCAGGATGTAGCTGCGGGCCGCGCCCATGCACGCCAAGTCTGCGCCGAATGTCATGTCGTCGATGGCAGTGGCGTCCGCGACGGCGGCAAGGCGCCGGGTTTCGCGGATGTGGCGCGCATGCCGTCGACGACGGAACTATCGCTGAAGGTGTTCCTGCAATCGCCGCACGCCAGTATGCCGTCGATCAATCTGACGCAGCGCGAACTCGACGACATGGTCGCCTACATTCTCAGTCTGAACAACCGCACCTGATCAGACGTCGAGCGCCACGCAGGCGGCGATGACGGGCCTGCCGCCGATCTCGGTCAGGGTCCATGACGCCAGACATTGCGCGTCGCTGACATTGTCGAAAATGCGGGCCGTACGCGCATCCTCGGCTCTGATCTCGACGCCGACCGGATCGCAGTTCAGGCCGGTGCGCAGGGCTTTCAGATAGGCTTCCTTCATCGTCCAGATGCGCAGGAACGCTTCGCCGCGCGAGCCGGGTTCGAGCGCCTCCAGTGAGGCGATCTCGTTCGGATGCAGCACAGCCGCGACGGGTTCAGCCTCCCGATCGAGAGGTTCGAGATCGACGCCCACGGCCGACGCCGACACGGCCGCCGCCGCCAGTTCGTCCCGCCCCGCCACAGAGACATGAAACGGGCATTCGGGAGACAAAATCCGCGGCGCGCCGGCGCTGTCGTAGCCGATGATCACCTCGTCGGGCGCGCAATGCAGTTGCGCGGCGACCAGCGCCCGCAGCAGCGCGCGGCGCTCGTAAAAGCGATGCCGCGACGACGCGCCCGCATAGGACAGGTCCGCCTCGTCCTGCCGGCTCGGCTCCAGCGACCACAGCGGCGAAGCTGCGGGATCGTCGAGCGACAGAACGAGCGCCACGGCCTCCATGCCGGCCGTCGCCGGCGCGACTCCGCCGAACCGCCACTCGATCCGCGCCCTCTTGCTCATACATGGCTCCCTTGCAGGCGACGGCTTAGCGCGGCGCGCCGGCCTTTGCTATAGGGTGCGGCCCGCCGCTCCGGTCCCGAATCCTTGCCCCATCATCCGCCCCCTGCTCCGCTCATCGTCACCCGCACGGGTCTGGCGCATGGCGTCAGACTGTCGCTGCCGTTCGTGCCGGGCTTTCTGGTGTTCGGCGCGGCCGTCGGCACGTCCGCCGGCCAGAAGGGCTTCAGCCTGCTCGAGACCATGTTGATGAACGGTCTCGTCTATGCCGGCGCGTCGCAATTGATGGCGCTGCAATTGTGGACCGACCACTGGACCCTGACGGCGCTGCTGGCGGTCGCGGGCGTCGTGGCCGCCGTCAACCTGCGCTTCGTGCTGATGGGCGCGTCGCTGCAACCGCTCATCGGCAAGGCGCCGAAGCGCATCGTCTATCCATCGCTGTTCGCCATGGCGGACGCTAACTGGATCCTCGCGCTGCGCTATCACACCGAGGGTGGGCGAGATCTGGGCGTGTTGGTCGGATGCAGCGTGTTCCTCTGGTGCCTGTGGGTGCTGGCCGCAATCCCCGGCTATCTGGCGGGCGCATTCATCGACGCGAAGACCTGGGGTCTGGATTTCGCGATGCTGCTGACCTTCACGTCGATGACGGTTCCGGTGGTGCGCCGCGCCCGCAAGCTCGCCCCGTTCGCGATAGCGGCCGGCGTGGCCCTGCTGGCGAGCTGGCTCGTCCCCGGCTACTGGTTCATCATCATGGGGGCGGCGGCAGGAGCCGGCTACGCGGCGATCTTCGGCGGCGATTCATGAGCGACCTGCCGAACATCGCCGTCATCTGCCTGATGCTGCTCGTGACCTACGGGCTGCGCGCCGGCGGCTTCTGGCTGATGGGGCGCGTGGCGCTGACGCCGCCCGTGCGGCGAGGCCTAGAAGCGATCCCCGGGTCGATCCTGATCGCGACCGTGCTGCCGACAGCGTTGCGCGCCGGGCCAGTGGGGTGGATCGTGGTGAGCGCCGCCGCGCTGACCATGTGGACCACGGGCCGCGAATTTCTGGCGCTGATCGTCGGCTTCGCGCTGGCGGCGGGGCTGCGGGCGATAGGGCTTTAAGATCGCTCGCGACGCTTCAGTTCCGGGCCGCGTCGCTCCCCGGCATCGGGCTGAATCGATGGCCGCCGAAGATGTTCTCCAGAAATCCATGCAGATGCCTGACCGCTCCATCGACGGAATATACGCATCGGCAATAGGCGCACATGAAGGCGGCCTTGGTCCAAGCGCCCGTCGCGCCCGCGTCGATCAGGGTCTTTTCGGCAATGCAGATGCGTTTTGGGGCGAGCCCGCGACAATAGCCTGCCGGGCACCCGAAATTTAATGGCAGTATAATAAATTCTCTCCAAATGCGGATTTCTTAACACAATTGGACGGCAGTCGGCGGAAAAAATGAAGACCGGTTAACCTTCGCGTCCGGCGGTTGACGCCAGCCGGGCATTTGCAATCTTCCCGACCCCGGTTAAGCTCCCTGCAAGCATCAAGGATGCAGCCGCAAAAAAAACGGCGATGGGGAGGACTACATGCAGCGCAGGCTCGCGGCGATCACTATTGCGTTCATCGCATCCATGACTTCCGCGACGGCCGCAGATTATTACGCCGGCAAAACGATTACCTTCATCATCGGCGCAGAAGTTGGCGGCGGCTACGATCTCTATGGTCGCGCTGTGGCGAAATATCTTGGCCGCCACATTCCGGGTAAGCCAGCTGTCGTGGTGCAGAACATGGACGGCGCCAGCACCGTGCGGGCGACCGGCTACATCTATTCCGTCGCCGCGAAGGACGGCACCGTGGTGGGGGCGATTTCGCCCGGCGCGGTCATTGACCCGCTGCTCGGCGCAAACGCCTCCTCGCTCTACGATCCGACCAAGCTGATTTATCTGGCGTCGGCCAACAACTCGACGCGCGTCTGCGCGGTGTGGAACCATTCGAAGGTTAAGAGCTTCGCCGAGGCGCGCAATCAGGAGATGGTGATCGGCGGCGTCGCGGGCGGCGGCTCGACGCACGATTACGCCTTCCTGCACAAGAACACCTCGGATGTGAAGTTCAAGATCATCACCGGCTATCCGGGCACGCCCGCCGTGACGCTCGCCATGGAGCGCGGCGAGGTCGACGGCATCTGCGGCTTCGACTGGTCGAGCCTGCGCTCCCAGAAATCGCAGCAGCTTCGCGACGGCAAGCTCATCGTCATCGTTCAGGAGGCGCTGGAACCGAACGAGGAACTGACCAAGATGGGCGTGCCGATGATCTGGGACTTTTTCGCCAATGAAGAGAAGAAGCAGATCGCGCAACTCGTCATCGCGCAGCAATTGTTCGGCAGGCCGTTCATCGCCCCGCCCGGCACGCCGCCCGAGGCGGTCGCGATCCTGCGCAAGGCGTTTTCGGACCTGATGCGCGATCCCGAAATGCTGGCGGACGCCGAGAAACAACGTCTCGAAATCCAGCCGGCCGGCGGCGAGGTGGTGCAGGAAGGCGTCGACCGGATTTATGGCGCGTCGAAGGAGTTGATCGAGAAAGCGCGTAAGGCGATCAGGGAGTGAGCCTCACAACTTCCCGAAAGCATGCCAGTCGAGCAATTCCTTGATGCGCTTCTCGAGACTGTCGCGGACCGCCCGGTAGGCCTGCAGCATCTGGTCGCGCGAGCCCTGCGCGGCCGTCGGGTCGATGGTCGGCCAGTACACGACGTCGATCGCCATCGTGCGGGTGAATTCGAGCGCGCGATGATGCGCCTCGGGCGACAGCGTGACGATCAGATCGAAGCTCGTGTCTTCGAGATCGTCGAACGAGTGCGTCTTGTGTTTCGAGATGTCGATGCCGATCTCGTCCATGGCTGCGACCGCGAAGGGATCGAGTTCGCCGGCCCTCAGCCCGACAGACTGGAAGTGAATTTCACGCCCGAACAGATGGCGGCCGATCGCCTCCGCCATTGGCGACCGGATGGCATTGAACGAACAGGCGAACAGGATCGCCTGCGGCCTGCGCGGCTTCAGGACCTCGCCGTCCGCCGCCTCCGTAGCCCCATCGCCCCCCGGCATGGGTCAGCCTTTCCAGTGCAGCGCTGTCACCAGCGTGAACAGACGCCGCGCCGTATTCGTATCGCACTCGATCTTGCCCTTGAGCCGTTCTGCCAGCAGGTTCGCGCCGTCGTTGTGCAGGCCGCGACGGCCCATGTCGATCGCTTCGATGTGCGCGGGCGCGGCGGTGCGGATCGCCCTGTAATAATTCTCGCACACCATGAAATAGTCTTTCAGGATGCGCCTGAATGGCGTCAGCGACAGGATGTGCGTCGCCAGCGTCTTGCCGTCTTCGTCGCGCACATCGAACATCAGTTTGGCTTCGTGCAACGCGATCGACAGCGCGTAGGGGCCGCCGTCGTGTCCGTGCAGCGAAAACGAATTTTCCTCGATCAGATCGTAAATCGCGATGTTGCGCTCGTGCTCCTGATCCGCCGTGCCGCGACCGATCGAGGCTTCGTCGAGATGGACGGCGATCAGACGCTTACGGGCGGCGCGATGCGGCATCGTTCAACCCAGATTGAGCCGGATCGCGACCGAACGTGCGTGCGCCCCGAGCCCTTCCGTTTCGCCGAGCGCAATCGCGGAGGGTCCGAGCGCCCGCAGGCTGTCGGCGTCGCACTTCAGGATCGAAGTGCGCTTCATGAAGTCCAGTACGCCGAGGCCTGACGAGAAGCGCGCCGACCGCGCCGTCGGCAGCACGTGATTGGAGCCGCCGACATAATCGCCGATGGCCTCAGGCGTGTGATTGCCGATGAAGATCGCGCCGGCGTTGCGCACCTTCGCGGCCAGCTCGTCGGCGTCAGACGCCATGATTTCGAGATGCTCGGCCGCCAGACGATCGACGAACGGCAGCGTATCGGCGAGTTTTGGAGCCAGAATAATCGCGCCATAATCGCGCCAGCTCGCGCCCGCGATGGCCCGGCGCGGCAGGGTGGACAATTGCCGTTCGACGCTTTCGGCCACCGCATCCGCGAGGTTGGCGTCGTCGGTGATCAGGATGGATTGCGCCGCCTCGTCGTGTTCGGCCTGCGCCAGCAGATCGGCGGCAATCCAGTCCGGGTTGGCGGTCCTGTCGGCCAACACCAGCACTTCGGAGGGGCCGGCGATCATGTCGATGCCAACCTTGCCGAATACGCGGCGCTTGGCGGCGGCCACGAAGGCGTTGCCGGGCCCGACGATCTTGAACACCGGCGCGATCGTCGCCGTGCCGTACGCCAGCGCCGCCACCGCCTGCGCGCCGCCGACGCGATAGACCTCGTCGACGCCAGCGAGTTTAGCCGCCGCCAGCACCAGCGGATTGAGCACGCCGCCCGGCGACGGAACGACCATCACGACGCGCTCGACGCCCGCCACCTTCGCGGGCGCGGCGTTCATCAGAACCGACGACGGATAGGCGGCTGTGCCGCCCGGCACATAGAGGCCGACTGCCTGAATGGCGCTCCAGCGCCAGCCGAGTTCGACGCCCGCCCCATCGCGAAACAATTCGTCCTTCGGCGTCTGCCGGCGATGAAACGCCACGATGCGATCATGCGCGAATGACAGCGCATCCAGCGCCCGGCGTTCGCACTGCGCGACGGCCACGTCGACTTCCGCGTCCGTGACCCGCAGTCCGGTCTTGCGCAGGTCGATACGGTCGAACTTCGCCGAGAGATCGTACAGCGCCTCGTCGCCGCGCGCGATGACGTCGGCGATGATGTCACGCACCGTATGATCGACGTCCTCCGATACTTCGCGTTTCATCGCGAGCAGCGCTTCGAATTCCGCCTCGAAACCGGCGTTCCGCATGTCGAGCCGCAAGGGCATTGGTCACTCCTGAAGCGCGGTCAGACCGCGCCCGATGGGTCGTCGATGATAGCGTGGCCGGGTTTCGCCTTCGTTTCCCAGCGCAGATCGAGATCCCGCATCTGGGCGTCGACACATTCGACGTCGAGACGCAGCGCCGCTCCACCCGAGAATGTCAGCAGGATCGCGCCGCCCGGCGCATCCCCGGGCTCGAACACGACCGACAACAAATTCAGCACCATCGTCTGATCGGCGCGATCGAACCCCATGGAGGCGACCCGCGACACCCGGTCGAAGTGCAGGCCCGTCTGACAACGCTCCATGCGGCCGGCAGCCGCCGCCACCCAGTCGAACCGCGACGCGAGTAGGGCGAAGCGTCTGTCCTTCGGCACGAAGACCAGATCCGCCACCCGCACGACCGCATCCTGCAGGTTGGCCGAAATCACCGCGAGGTCTTCGGCGTCGAGCGCCACAAATCGAAGAATGTCGGAATTCGCCATGATGTCCCGCTGCTCCACGCCATCGGGCGGCTCATCTGTTAGCGATGCGCCTGCGCGATGGCAATCCGCTGAAAGTGGGGCCGCCGCCGGCCGCCCGACTTTCAACGCACGAACAACGATTCGGGCGTCAGACCCTCAGCCGGGTTCGGAGACGCGCTCGACGATGGCCCCGCAGGCGCCGAGCTTCTGCTCGAGTTGCTCGAAGCCGCGGTCGAGATGATAGACCCGATGGATCATGCTCTCGCCCTCGGCCGCCAGCGCGGCGATGACGAGCGACACCGAGGCGCGCAGATCGGTCGCCATGACTGGCGCGCCCTTGAGGCGCTCCACGCCTTCGATGATCGCCGAATCATCCTCGAGCCGGATATGCGCCCCGAAGCGCGACAATTCCGCGACATGCATGAAACGGTTCTCGAAAATCGTCTCTGTCATGCGCGACGTTCCGCGCGCGCGCGTCATCAGCGCCATGAACTGAGCCTGCAGATCGGTCGGGAAGCCCGGAAAGGGCGCGGTTTCGACGTCCACGGGCGAAATCCCGGACCCGTTCCGGGTCACCCGGATGCCCTCGTTGGTGGAAGTGACGCGCGCGCCCGCCTTCTCGATCATGTCGAGCGCCGATTGCAGCAATTCCGGCCGGGCGCGCTCCAGCATCACGTCGCCGCCTGTCATCGCCGCCGCGATGGCGAACGTGCCGGTCTCGATCCGGTCCGGCAGAACCTCGTAGCGCGCGCCGCCGAGGCCGGAGACGCCCTCGATCTCGATTTCAGATGTTCCCGCGCCCTTGATCTTCGCCCCCATGGCGATCAGGCAATTGGCCAGATCAGTGACTTCCGGCTCGCGCGCGGCGTTGCGGATCAGCGAGTGCCCCTTCGCCAGCACCGCCGCCATCAGCGCTGTATGGGTGCCGCCGACCGTGACTTTCGGAAAGTTGATCTCCGCGCCGCGCAAGCCCTTGGGCGCGCTGGCCAGCACGTAGCCGCCCTCGATATCGATGGAGGCGCCGAGCTTCTCCATGGCCATCAGCAGGAAGTCGACCGGCCGCGTGCCGATGGCGCAACCGCCCGGCAGCGACACTTTCGCCTGGCCCATGCGGGCGACCAGCGGGCCGAGCACCCAGAAGCTCGCCCGCATACGCGACACGAGTTCGTAGGGAGCGGTGGTGTCGACGATGTTCTTGGCGCTCAGATGCAGCGTCTGGCCCGCGATCGGCGCGTCGCCCGGCCGCTTGCCGTCGATGGCGTAATCGACGCCGTGATTGCTCAGGATGCGCATCAGCAGCCGCACGTCCACCAGGCGCGGCACGTTTTCGAGCGTCAGCGTTTCGGGCGTCAGCAGCGCAGCGATCATCAACGGCAGGGCGGCGTTCTTGGCGCCAGAAATCGGGATCGTGCCGTGCAATTCCTTGCCGCCGACAATGCGAATACGGTCCATCAGTCCTCACACTGGCGCGTCGCGCCGTTCGAAGCTCCCCCGCCCCGTGTTCCCCGCCAATTTGGCCGACCAACCATCAGGCCGGTTCGGCGTCCGAATCGCGCCTGGCCCGCGCCTGCATCTTCCGGCGCTTCAAATTCTCCCGCAACGCCGCCGCGAGCCGATCCCGTTCTGCATCTTTTTTCGCAGAGCCGGGCTTCGGGTCGGCGGACTTGCCGGTCGTTGACGCCTCAATCGATCGATTTTCAGTCATGTCGACGCAATCTGCAGCCGAAAACGCGGAATTTCGTCAGCCACCGCGCTCCGGTTCGGTGAATCGCTTGTACGGCGGGGGGCGGCGCGCTGCAAGCGCGGGCGCGCTGGACACCCGCAATCCCCTGTGGCAAAAGCCGCCTCGCGTTCCCCGCGCCGCCGATACGGCCCGCCGACGCCTTGCTGCGGTAGCTCAGTGGTAGAGCACTCCATTGGTAATGGAGAGGTCGAGAGTTCAATCCTCTCTCGCAGCACCAGCCATCCCCTTGATTCCAAAAATCATCATTGATTTTCAGTCGCCTTGCTACAAACTCTTGCTACAAAGTTTGCTACAAAGTGACCAATGAAAATGGCCCGAGGCACGCCACACCTGCTCAAGCGAAACGACCGCTATTACGCGAGGGTCGTTGTGCCAAAACCTCTTCGGGCGATTCTCCAGAAGACCGAGCTGTTACGTCCGCTCGGGCCTGACCTGAAAACGGCGAAGCGCCAATTGCCGCGAAGTGTGGCGGAAATGCTCGACCAGTTGTCGTCGGCGAGGTCCAAACTCGGTCAGCCGGTCAAGGTGACAGCTCGTCCCCTCAAGCCCGATGAAATTGCCAAACTGTATTACGACGAAGAGCTAAATCTCGATGCTGTAAGTAGGGATTTCCGCCACCGCGAGGAGTTGCGCGACCTCGATTTCTCTTTAGGCGAAAAAAGGCGAGATATATTGAAACGGGTCGCAAGCGGTTTGACCGAAGACGACGAAATGGCGGCGAATGTCGGTTGGGAGCCGTGGCGTTGGTGATGGAAGCCGGCTTTGAAGCCCTGGAGGCTAGCAATGCCGATGAGGCTATTGCCCTTCTGGAAAGCCGGTCCGACATCAAACTTGTGTTCACCGACATCGAGATGCCCGGCACAATGGATGGGGTGAAGCTCACCCATTACATCCGTAACCGCTGGCCGCCGATAAAGCTGATGGCCGCATCGGGCGCCCGCATGCAGGTAGCCGCAGGAGCGTCAGCAACGCGCCGCCCTTCCTGAAAGGATCTGGGCGGGACGCGGGACCGACTGCTTCTGACCGGCGAGAGGTGCCGCTCAAAAAAATCATTTTGGATCAAGGTCATCGACGGAATTTTGAAGTTAACTGGGGGTATGATCCCAAGTCCATACTCGTTAGCCGCTGACCACCAGGACCCCGAAATCCGGGAGGTCTGGCTGCAACTCGTCAACCTGGAAGTGGCCGAGGAAAAGCGGCAAGCCAGCCTTCCGGCCTGGAAACGGCGTCTGGAGCGATTGATCGCGCCGATTCAGGTTCGAGAAATCCAGGCCAAGCGCATGCAGCTGGGGGAGTTGATGCGTAGAAAGCGCCTTCAATCAGGCGCGTCCGAATAAAGTTTCGGATCAATCAGTCAAGGGGTTCAGCGAGCATGGCTTTGATAGCGTCGACAATTTTATGGTCATGATATGGCTTGGAAAAAAACCGGGCTCCTGCCGGGAGGTGACTCTCATCGATGATCTTCTTGAACGATGGACGTTGACATCGAGATAGCCAGCATCGTCGTGGGGGGCGCCTTTCTACTCGGAACTCTTGCCGGATATGCGCTTAAGAGCAGAATGAACCGTCGAGAACGCAAACGCATGCGACGCTCGGGAACTCGCTGACCTGATGACGACCGAAGGCGTAAACGAGGGCATCGAATCTGGCGGTTCTTTTTTCCAGCCGGATGCAAAGGGGATGCTACTGACGCCCGGCCGACCTATCCGACGCTCTGCAAAGATCGGCTCCGAGCTTTCAGGATTTCGTTGCCGGTCAATTCTCCTGCCCCTGGATGTTCAGGTCTTGCGCAGCCACGTTGCGCGCCAAGATGGTCTGAAGTTTCTTGTCCCAGACTGGCGAGCCGGCTTGCGCCACGCCACGCGTCAAAAGTTGGCCGGCAAGCTCGGGATCGAATATCGCGTGGGATATCAGGCGCTGCACCTGCGCGTCGCTGTCGCCCTGCACGATCTCTCACGAGGCGCGTTGCTGGCGCGACGATTCCATCCAGACACTTCCACAGGATCCAAGCCTCGTTGTGGTCGAAACGGGCTCGGGAGACATATGAACTGAACTAGCAAATAAGTGAACTGAACTGATCGGCCCCCGCTGACGGGTCCACTGGATATGTTAGTTCAAGGTCGGCCTCGGCGCTAGCGCGGGCGGCGTAGCTGGCCCGGGTTGCGAAGCCGACCGCGCTGCAAGTGCTGGTACAAAG
>CANJEY010000110.1 GCA_947472615.1 Beijerinckiaceae bacterium | reverse complement strand
CCCAGTCTGCTGGATGCGCCGCCCGTCGATGTTCTGTTGAAACAGGATGCCCCGAGTCCTTTCAATCCACTCGGTATCAAATCGGTTGGAGAAGCGGGCGTGATCGCTGTTGGCGCCGCGATCGCATCCGCGGTTGACGAGGCGATCGGCCAGCCGGGCGCCATCGTCAAGCTGCCAATTTCGCCATCTCATATCCGCGATTTATTGCGTCAGGCGGAATCAGAGCGTGAGCACCAGACCAAGGCGTTCGCATGAAGCCCTATCATTCAGGCATTGCCGGACATTGTGTTCGCAAGTCGAAGAGTTTTGCGCAATCGGCGCGATGTGAGGGGCAGATTCTTGGGCAAGCTCGAAATGGAGCGCTGCCTATTTAGCCTTGACCACACAGAACTGAAACGTTATCCCAATTATGGGACGCTGCGTGTGCGAGAATGGCTTCAAGTCGGTCTCGTGCTGGAACAGGAGCGAGCGATGTCTGTTGGTGCGACCGTCGACGTGCGTGGCGCTATTCTGGACGACGAGGAATCGTTGCGCTTGATGGATTTCCCGGATTCGACCGAGGAAATTCCGACGCTGGATATCGCGCCTTACCTGTCGGGCGCTCCCGGTGGACGAGAGCAGGTTGCGGCGAAGCTGCATGAAATTTCGACGACCGTCGGATTCTTCTACCTGAAGGGACACAATATCCCGGAAGATCTGATTGCGAATTTGTTCGCGCAATCGCGCCGCTTTCATTCTCTGCCAGAAGCGGAAAAAAAGGCTGTGCCGCGTATCAATGTCGACAGCTTTAAATCGGGCTATCAGGAATCCTACGAAGATCGCGCCAAGGCGAACGTCAATATCATCAGCGACGCCAAGCCTAACAAGCTGTCGAAATTCAGCGCTAACCGCGAGGGAGGCTCCGGCGGCGCCTCGATGAGCGAGGCTGATCGGGCGAAGCCGCGCAATGTCTGGCCTGAAAACCTGCCGGGCTTCAAGGACGTCGTGCTGGACTATCATCGCAGCGTGGAAGCACTGGCCTGTCAATTCATGCCGCTGTGGGCGACGTGCCTGAAGTTGCCGCTCGACTTTTTCGACAAGTACTTCCTGACTCCGCATGGAACGCTATCGCTTCTGCACTATCCGCCGCAGAAGGAGATTGGAAACCGGCAATATGGCATCGCGCCGCACACGGACAATGCGCTGATGGTGTTCCTGGCGCAATCCAATGTGCCGGGACTGGCAGTTCGCATGCCGTCCGGTCACTGGCGTCTCGTCGAGGGGCGGCCCGGCACCTTGCTGGTGAACACCGGCAATGTTCTGGTGCGCTGGACGAACAACACCTATCTCTCGACAAAGCATCGCGTGATCAACACCAACGATGTCGATCGCTATTCTGTGCCATTTTTCTTCGGACCTAGTGGCGACGCCTTGATTGAATGCCTGCCGACCTGCACGGGCGAGGGCCGGCCGCCGCTGTATGAGCCGATCACATACGCAAGTCTGCGCCAATGGTACTACGGCGACTGAATAAAGGTTCGACCGGACTGCGGTTCGGCTCGGTCTCTACCGAACGCGAGGGTGTGCGATGCTGATGATTTCGAGACGTAAGGCGTTGCTGGGGACCGCAAGCCTGCTGGTGGCTCAGCCGGGACTCGCGATGGCGCAGGCGAACGGCGGCATGCTGGCGCGACTTCGGGCTTCGAAGGTGGCCAAGGTGGGCATCGCCAATCAGCCGCCATTCAGTTCTCTGAATCCTGATGGCTCGATGAGTGGCGTCGCGCCCTCGATGGCGAAGGCGGTGCTCGAACGTCTTGGCATTCCCAACATGCAGGGTGCGGTCGCGAGCTACGGCGAACTGATCCCCGGCATGTTGGCCGGGCGCTGGGATTTCGTCGCCGCGTCGCTGACGATTACCAAGGAACGTTGCTCGCAGGTTCTGTTCTCCGATCCGCTGAGTTTCGAAGGGCCCTGCATTGTGTCCGTGAAAGGACGCGTCAGTGAAAATCCGCGAACGATGGCGGACATGATCAAGTTCAATCTTCGCATCGGGGTGAATGCCGGCGGGGCGCAATTGCGGGCGTTGATGGACGCTGGCGCGAAGCCGGACAATGTCTCGCAATTCCAGGCCGATCCGATGATGTTCGACGCCTTGCTGGCGAACCGGATCCAGATCGCCTTTTTGTCCCATCTGCCTGCAACGGCGATTATCCGGCAGCGCAAGCTCGATGTCGACATGGTGTTTCCCGTGGCGGACGCGCGCGCGCCGGGCGCCGGCAATGCGTTCCGCACGCAGGACGTGGAGTTCCACGAAGCCTACCAGAAAGAGCTGCGCGCTTTGAAAAGCTCTGGCGAATTCGTGGCGATCTCGAACCGCTTTGGCTTTGAAATTCCGCCCGAACTGATAGGCACGACATCGAGCCAATTGTGTGAAAACGTGTCTGCGGCCAAATAATTTGTTGGGCTATGCGAAACCCATTCTGAATCGAACGTCGGGGGCGACGAATGGGTGATCCGAACACGTTGTG
This sequence comes from Beijerinckiaceae bacterium, assembly GCA_947472615.1. GTDB lineage: Bacteria > Pseudomonadota > Alphaproteobacteria > Rhizobiales > Beijerinckiaceae > Terripilifer. The sequence goes on along the minus strand of CANJEY010000110.1, from coordinate 9,052 downwards.
GGACTTCCTGCCATATCTGGCTGCGGGAATTCCGGTGACGCTTTCGATCACCTTCGTGGCGATGGCGTTCGCCATACCGGTGGCGTTTCTGCTCGCGCTAGGCCGCATGTCCGATCAGGCCGCGCTGCGCTGGGCCGCAGGTTTCGTCATCGAATTGTTTCGCGGCAGTTCGGCGATCGTTCAATTGTTCTGGGTCTTTTACGTCCTGCCGTTCATGGGCATCGACCTGCCGGCGCTCGTCGCTGCCGTCTTCGTTCTATCGGTGAACTCTGGAGCGTTTCTCTCCGAAGTCGTGCGCGCCGGGCTCGTGGCAGTTCCGGTTGGACAATATGAAGCGAGCCTGACCTTGGGCTTTTCGAAGCCGTACCGATTTTTCAGGATCATTCTGCCGCAGGCGCTGCCGTTGATGATTCCGCCGTTCGGCAACGCACTGGTGACGATGCTGAAGTTCACCGCGCTCGTGTCTCTCGTGACCATTCAGGATCTCGCCTATCGCGCCAGCCTCGTCGGCGGTGTGCTGGGTGAGAGCGGACTCGTCTTCGGCATCGTGATCGTCGTTTACTTTTCCATATCGCTCGTGTTGGGCGGCGGCGCGCGCTTGCTGGAGCGCGTCGTCAATCGCCGGGCCGGCCGCATTGCAACGGCCGACAATCAGCACAGAATTCCCGACTGGGCGCTGGGTCTCAACCGATGATCGGTCAATTCAGTTGGGATTGGGCTTTCGCGTTTTCGATCATGCCCGATCTGTTCAGCGGTCTGAAACTGACAGTTATCGCAACATTGTTCGGCTCGATGATCGCGGTCGTCTTCGGACTTGTCCTCTGCATCGTCCGCGTGGCGCGTCTGCCGGTACTGTCCATGATTGCGGACCTGTTCATTCAGCTCGTTCGTGGAACGCCGTTTCTGATCCAGCTGTTTTTTCTGTTCTACATTGCACCGCAATGGGGTCTGTCCTTTTCGGCCTTCGCGACGGGCATCTGCGCGCTTGGAATCTATTACAGCGCGTACGCGGCAGAGGTTTATCGGGCTGGTCTCGACGATGTGCCGACCGGTCAGTGGGAGGCGGCGTTGACGCTGGGGTTGCCGCTGCCGCGCGTCTGGCTGGGCATTATTTTGCCGCAGGCGATCTTCGCGGTTCTGCCCGTGATGGGCAACATGGTCATCACCATGTTCAAGGAGACAGCGCTGTTGTCGACGATCACCATCATGGAGTTGCTGGCGCAGGGCAAGAGTATTGGGTCGATACAGTTTCGATACATCGAGCCGCTGACGCTGGTTGGTGTCCTGTACTTTACCGTCAGCTACACCGCAGCCAAGACCATTCGAAAACTGGAGTCACGTCATGCAGCCTGACGTGAAGCAAGCGGACGCTGCATCCGACGACGCGGGACAACCCTCAACTTCTCGCGGCCCGCTCATGTCCATGCGGGAAATTTCGAAGTCATACGGCGATCGCAAGATTCTCGACCATATCGATCTCGATGTGGCGCCGGGCGAAAAGGTCGCGCTCATCGGCCCCAGCGGCTCGGGCAAGACGACGATCCTGCGGCTGGCGATAGGCCTCGTGAAGCCGGATGCGGGCACGATCAACATCGCCGGCCGCTATCTGTGGCACGAAGAGACGCCGGGCGGGCTGAAGCCAGCGCGCGACCGGCATACGCGTGAGGTGCGCAGGTCCGTTGGCATCGTGTTCCAGCAGTTCAATCTGTTTCCGCATATGACGGCGCTTGAAAACGTCCGCGAGCCGCTGGTGCATGTCATGAAACTATCGCGCGCTGAAGGCGAGGCCAGAGCGATCGACCTGCTGGTCAAGGTCGGGCTTGCCGATCATATCAACAAGCGACCGGCGCAATTGTCCGGCGGCCAGCAGCAGCGCGTCGCGATCGCGCGTTCGCTCGCGCTGCAGCCGCGGATCATATTGTTCGATGAAGTGACGTCCGCGCTCGATCCGGAACTCGTGGGGGAGGTGTTGACGGTCGTTCGCAATCTCGCGCACGAGACAGACATGTCAATGCTGATCGTGACTCACGAGGTGAGTTTCGCGGCCGACATCGCCGACCGGGTGTTGATGTTCGACGCTGGCAAGATCGTCGAAGAGGGTAGTCCCGCCCAGGTGCTGAAAGATCCGGTTCAACCCCGCACGCGGCAATTCCTGCGTGCCATTCTCGAACGCTAGATCAGCGATGGCCTCCCATGGAATTTGTTTCGCACGGCAGATATGACTATTCACCGATCGATGAGCGACCCGACTTTTCGTGGCCCGACGGAAAACGACTGGCGTTCTATGTCGCGCTGAACGTCGAAGATTTTGCGTTCGGCACGCGTCTCGGACATACGCCGACGGAACTAGGGCCGCCGCCAGATCCGCGCAATCACGCGTGGCGCGATTATGGCCTCCGCGTTGGGATCTGGCGGCTGTTCGATCTCGCCGATCGTCTCGACTTGCCGCTGTGTCATCTGATGAACTCGCTCGTCGCCGAACGTTACCCGCAGATCGTGGCGCGCATCATCAAACGTGGAGACGAATTGATCGGCCATGGCCGCAGCAATTCCGAGCGGCAGGCGGATTATCCCGAAGAGCAGGAACGTCTGTTGATCCGCGAGGCGACCGAGGGTTTGACCAAGGCGCTCGGGCGTCGGCCGCTGGGGTGGATGGGTCCGTGGATTTCCGAAAGCGCCACGACGCCTGATCTGCTCAAGGAAGAGGGTTATGAGTATATTCTCGATTGGCCCGCCGACGATCAGCCGTTCTGGATGAAGACGCGAGCCGGCTCCTTGTTGTCGGTGCCTTATCCGATCGAGATCAACGATTCCCCCGCAATGCTCAGCCGCCGGCATACGGCGGATGATTTCGGCCAGATGATCGTCGATCAGTTCGACACGCTGCTGGAGTTTTCCGCGACGAAGCCGCTGGTTTGCGGCGTATCGTTGCACACGTTTGTCGCCGGACAGCCGTTTCGGTTTGCGCATCTGCGGCGTGCGCTGGAATATATCCGGTCGCATCCCAAGAGCGATCAGGTTTGGTTCACGCGGGCGGGCGACATCGCGCGTCATGCGGCAGGTTTGCCCGACGGGATCGTGCCGGGTTTGCGGCAACGGTGAGCTGGCACGGCATAATGGGCGGCCGTCCATCAGGCGTCTGCTGAGCGAACATATGCGCGCCGTTTCACCGCTTTTGACTCTCGCAGTAGAATCGGTTCATTCGAGTTACCGCAACGGAATATGCGGGAGTGTCTCGTGGATCCTTTCAGGTCGATCGAATCGGTGCTCGCCATCGTGGCCGGTGGCTCGGGCGGGTATCTTGCGGCATTGTTCGGACTTCAGACGCTGGCGCATTTTGTCGCTATTCCAGCGATGCCTGTGACGGCTGCCGTGTTGGGGATTGCGGCCGTTACGGGTGCGCGCTGGTCGATGCGCAAATTCGGCTGATGGCCTTCAGCAATAAATAGTCGGGCGTCGCCTTTGATGTCTGGATCGGGATGACCGAGATATCCGGGTTCACTGCAGCGCGATCAATACCACTTGGCTTCTAAAGTCCGCATCGCGCCTTGCGATCGCGGCACCAATCGGCAAAGTCCGGATCATTGGCGCGCCGGCGTAATGGCCCTTGCAGGTTGTCATTGCGAACGATGATGCGCTGTTCGGCGCTTCGTGCATCGGCGCAGACGCGTGTACCGCGACGACAGACGGTGATGCCTCCCTGTTTCAGAATGACCGTTGTGCTCTGCGCCGTGACGATGAAGCCGATCGTCGTTCCACGCACGCCGATCACCGCATGCGGGGTTCGGATTTCATAAGCCTGCCGACCAGATTTGCCGGACACGAAGCGGAAGCCGCCCAAAAGCAGTTCGATGGCGACCTTGCTGGCCTTGCCGCCTCCCGAATAGGCGAATTCGTCGAGTTTCACCTGTGAAGACGGTCCGATTGACAGTTTCGTCTTGTCGAGAAATTCGAATTGAGCCGAACTGGACGCGCTTGTTTCGATAACTTCGTCACGCTCGACACGATCACCTCGTTTGACAAGCACGCGCGCCTTGTCGATCACGCCGTGGACGTCACGTTCGATGAGAGTGGCTGACCCGATGAACTCGGCCGCCGCCGGCGTCATCGCGGCGATTGAGATGGCCGCCATGGTCGCGACGCTGACGACACGAATGAGACAGGTGCGCAACAAATTAAAATCCTGCAATCGGCGATCGAACACATCGGCGCGGATCGAAGAAAGTTGCGGTCGCGTCGTCGATAGCTCGACTTTGCACCGGGGTGCTTGCTCCCGCAAGCGTGAGTTCGTCGGCTGGGTCCGCCGTGGGGGTTGGGGCGATTGGCGAGCCCCGGACGCCTAATTCGAATGTCGGGCCTGGGTTCTGATTTCGCCGGGCGAGACGCCGAACCTGCGCTTGAACGCGCGATAGAAGGTCGAGAGCTCCCGGAAGCCCGATGCGTATGCGATCTCGGCGATCGGCATGCGCTGCGACGCCGTAGCGCGCAAGATGGCGTGCGCGCGATCGAGGCGAACCGAGGCGAGCTCATCGCTGAACGTCGTGCCGCGCCTCTGCAATAAATGCTGCAGCGTTCGGCCCGAGACGCCCAGTCGCGCGCCGATACTGTCCGCCGTCGTTTCCGGCTCAAATCCGTGCTTCATCAGGACGCGCCGCATGGCGGCGTAACGCGTCGCCTCCACGCCACGCTCGCGCGCCTCGGCGGCAGCGTCGCCTCCAGCTCCCAGCGCTAGCGTCAGAAGATCGTCGATGTGTGCGATAGCGGCGCTGGCGGCGCGGTCTTCGAGGGGGCCGTCCAGGGCCAGATGCAGGCGCAGGTATGGCAGCAGCAGGCGGCAGACGTCCGAAGTTGGATCGAGCCGTCGCGTGGTCGCTTGAGGTGCGGACGGACCCGCCAGCCGCAGCAGATCCCGGTCGAAATAATAAGCCAGCGCCGCGCCGCCGTCGCGCGAATGGGTCGTGTATTCTTCGGCGATGTCAAAAATAGCGGCTTCGCCCAGAGCGAGATCAATGTCCTCGCCGCGCTGCGATCCGCCGACGGTGCCGACCTGACCGTCGTTCACAAGCAACATCAGTGAATTTGCTGCATCCTGAGCGATATGGCTACGCCTCCTCACCATGGAGATGGAGTTTGCGCTGGCGCGCACCAGCATCCGGTCGCGGAGGGGTTTCATTTCGCAATGGCCGAAGAATTCGTCGGCTTTCGGGCAGTGGGCCTCGTACCGGACGGCGCCGTTGGTCAGCCCCTCGCTCCACAATCGAGCCATGTGTTCGCGAGGCATGCTCTGCGGCAAGTCATTGGTTGAAAAGGTCAATTTCCGCATGTGCGGCAGTCCGGCGGCGCGAGAAGGCAAGTTCAGCGGGAAAGGTAACACATTTTGGCGTGACGCACTCCGGCGGTTTTCCAGCGGGCGGAGAGCGCAATGGTTAACAAAGTCTTTGCATCCGGCGCAAAGGCCTTGCGCCAGCCGACAAGACAGGCGGCGGAGAAAAACCGACAATGGTCCATTCAGGCGGTCTGCCAGCCAGAGGGGCGCTGGCGGCGGACGGCCGTTCGCTCGCCTCCGCGCGCGCGAAAAACACTTCGAGGTTCTCGATGGTCAAGCCCGTTTTCGATCTTCCGGCGGTTATTGCCCAGCTGACGACATCCTGGGGGGACAACAACACCTCCACGCGCGTGTGGGCGTCCACGACCGTCAATTTCTTCATCGCCGACGCCTCGACGCCGCCGACCAATTCACCGACGACGCCTGACGAGACGCCTTATCAGGTCACACTCACGGCGAACCAGCTCCTGTACGCGGCGCTGAGTTTCCGGCTTTGGGACGATTTGATCCCGATCGATCTCGTGGCGTCGCCGAGCCCGGACGCGGACATCTCGTTCGCATACGCGTCGCAGACGTGGAATTCCAAAACGAAGCAGATCGACGCCGATGGCGGCACCTATGCAGGCGCAGGCGTCACGGATGGCAATTTCGACTATGCGCAGATCTGGCTCAACTCGAACTGGACGTCCAATCAGGACCCGGGCGTGACTCCGGGAGGCTACGGCCTCGCCACGATGATCCACGAGATCGGCCATGTGCTCGGCCTTTCGCATCCGGGAACATACGACGCTTCGGATGCCGTCGACCCGACGTATCAGTCAGATGCAGTCTACGCGCAGGATACGCGTCAATACACGCAGATGTCCTATTTCTACGGTCTGGGTACAGGTACATGGAGCGAATCCCCCGGCCCCAATGCGCTTTATGGGGCGACCCCGATGGTCGACGATATTTCGGCGATCCAGTTCCTCTATGGCGCGGACATGGAGACCCGGACCGGCAATACGCGCTATGGCTATAGCAGCAGCTTCGACGAGAACGACGCCGAATTCAACATTTACGATTTTTCGGTCAATCTGCATCCGGTCTTCACGATCTGGGATGCGGGCGGCATTGACACGATCGACACGTACTATGCGACTGATGACGAAGTCATCATCCTGCAGTCAGGCGCTTATTCGTCGATCCTCGGGCTCCACAAAAACATCGCCATTGCGCGCGGCGTCACGATCGAGAATGGATTTGGCGGATTCGGAAACGACTCCATTCAGGGCAATGACGCCGACAATGTCCTGCGCGGAGGATCTGGGAATGACACACTGAAAGGCGGGGCAGGCGACGATTCTCTGGAAGGCGGCGCCGATCTCGACCTCATCATTTTCGACGATGCGACAGCTGCGATACTGATCGATCTCACCGCTGAAGGAACGGGCGTTGCCGACCTCAACGGCGCAGGGCTCGGACTCGATCGCTTCAGTGGCGTTGAGGGCGTGCTGGCAGGCGATTTCAATGACACCATTCTCGGTTCGCTGCAGTCTGAAACACTTCAGGGTGGCGAGGGCGCGGACTCGATCGATGGCGGCGGCGGCAATGATGATATCTTCGGCTTTAGGCCAGCCAGCTCTTCGGACATTGACGCCGCAGTCGATGGCGGCGATACGCTTCGCGGCGGTGCTGGTGATGATTGGATATCAGGCGGTCCCGGTCCTGATCATATTTATGGCGATGATGGAAACGATTCACTATTAGGAGGTGACGGATCATATATCGACGGAGGAAATGGGAACGATACGATCACCGCCAGTCATAGCTACGGATTTGGCGGCGATGGTGACGATAAAATGAACGCTGGCGCTTCGAGTACGCTCGAGGGTGGAGCTGGCGCAGATACGCTCGAAACCTTGTCGGCTGAGGTCGTTTTCATGGCGACGAGCTATGACGATGGCGCCGATTCAATGACTGGCGGCACACGCACGTTCGTCGATTATTCGGCGTTAGGCAGTGGTCACGGCATCAATTTGTTGCTTCAAGACGGTAGCGAGAATGCCAATGTGCTCGTCGAGGGTGGCGAGACAGATCATATCAGTCATATTTTCCGAGCGATCGGCGGCGCCGGCGACGACGTCTTTCGCGCCAATAATAACCGAAATATTTTCATGGGAGGGTTGGGGGCCGATCGATTCATTGCTGCATTTCACGTTGCGCAGCCCAGCTTCGAAAACGAAGGCGGCTACAGCTTCTCGGGTGGCGGTGGAAGCGACACGATTGACTACTCTGAATACACAGACGAACACTCGATCTCGGTGATCCTGAATACCGGTCTGACGAGCTAGGTTCTGGTTGTCGATGGCGCAACTGATCAGTTTAGCGAAATCGAAAACGTCATCGGTAGCGCTGGCAATGACCACATCACCGGCGATAGCAGGGGAAATGTGGCGACTGGGGGCGAAGGCGCCGACACATTTTTTGGACTTGAAGGCAACGATCGTATCGTTGCGTCGGGCGCGCACGACGGTGGCGATTTCTTTTCAGGCGGCGACGATATCGACATTGCCGACTATTCCGTCCTCGGGGCGACAAACGCGCTCACGGTCGATCTGAACGGCCACAATCTGGCGCTGGTCCACATCACGGGCGGCGATCTGGACTCGTTGCAAGATGTGGAAGGCGTCATCGGCGGCGATGGCGACGATTCGCTGACAGGCGACAGCGCTGACGATGTGTTCGACGGTCGCCGTGGCGACGACACGCTGGACGGGCAGAGCGGCAATGACAATTTGGTCGGCGGCGCAGGCAACGATTCCATCGACGGCGGCGGCGATACGAATACGCTCGTGGGCGGCGACGGCGACGACACATTCTATCATGTCTTTTTGCGTGGTGACGATCATATACAGGGCGGGCAGGCGAACGGCTTTGACGATTCCGACAATGATCTTCTGATCGTCGACGCGACGTCCTCGCTCTTTGGTCAGTATTTCGCTCCCGATCTGCCGGACGGGACGACGTACGAAGGTATCGAGCGCTACAGAATTCTTGGCAGCAATGAAAACGACATCTTTGCCGGCACAAATATCCGCGACGAGTTTTTCGGCTTCGCCGGCAACGACGAGTTCGCCGGCTCGCTCGGCGTCGATTCCTATGCGGGCGGTACAGGTTCGGACATGATCAATTATCAGACCGCCGAATTCAGATCGCTGCTGGATGCGGGCATCGACGTCGATCTCATGTCGGGACATGGTTACGGTAATATTGCCGAGGGCGATGTTTTCGCCTCGATTGAAAACGTCACTGGCACCTCGCACAACGACACGATCACTGGTAACGATGCCACAAATCATCTGAAGGGCCTCGACGGCGCAGACGAGCTTCACGGCGGCGTGGGCAATGACACGCTGCTCGGCGGCGCCGGCGGCGATGTGCTCGACGGCGGCGTGGGAGTCGACCTCGCAAGTTACAATTCGTTCGACAGTTTTCTCCCAGTGGGCGTCACCGCCAGTCTGCTCCATCCCGGGCAGAACACCGGCGGCGCGGCGGGCGATACCTATGTGTCGATCGAAAACCTCGAAGGCAGTGGTTTCGGCGACAGTCTCACCGGCGACGACGCAGGCAACGTCATCTGGGGTTTGGGCGGTAACGACACGATTGATGGCGACGACGACGTAGACTCGTTGCACGGTGGCGACGGTGCGGATTCCATTCTCGGGGGCGCAGGCAACGACATTC